>JBBIJD010000005.1:11395-28862 GCA_037446135.1 Candidatus Fraserbacteria bacterium | reverse complement strand
GGGCTCTTGAGGTGTTTCAGAACCAGACCGGCTCGATGAATGAGCGGCAGTGGGGGCAGTAACACTGGCCTTCCGGGCCCTTGACTACGATATGGTGGTCACGGGAGTAGGGGCAGACGGCCCCGACCCATTTGTAGAACTCCTTCCCGATCTGGACGAACATCTCCCGCTTGAGCTGCTCCCGAGGTGCGAGATCCGGACCGGTGATGGCCGCGGCAAACTCCTCCAGGGAGGCGAACCAGGCCACAGCCTCGCTTGATGGACGGGCCCTAGGATTAGGATCTGCCGCCTTTTGCTCGACTTTGAGCGACCCCGACGAGTGCCCTCTCACAGTATTCCTTGATCGATTCCACGGCCTTGAGCGCACCGCCGACCGCGGCGATGATCGTGGCCGCACCGGTGACCGCGTCCCCGGCGGCGAAGACCCCCTCGAGGTTGGTCCTCATCTGGTCGTCGACCTCGATCCCGCCCCACTTGGCCACCTTCAGGCCCATCTTCTCGAGGAGCTCCCCTTCAGGATTCTCCCCGATGGCTTCGATAACCATATCCGCGGGGACCTCGAACTCTGAGCCGGGGATCGGGATCGGCCGCCGCCGGCCCGATTCGTCCGGCTCACCGAGCTCCATGCGGATCAGCCGGACGCCTCTGACCTTCCCATCTTTCCCGAGGATCTCCACTGGATTGGTCAGGAGGCTGAACTTGACCCCCTCCTTCTCCGCGGCCTGGAGCTCCTCCGGAGTAGCGGGCATCTGCTCCCGCGCCCGGCGGTAGATGATCGTCACATCTCCCCCTAATCTGAGGGAGGTGCAAGCGGCATCCATCGCCACATCCCCGCCGCCGACGACGATAACCCTCTTCCCCTTGAGGGATGGGCGCTCCTTAGGGTCGGAGAGCTTGATCTCCTTCAACCAGTCGACCGCCGCGTGGACCCCCGCAAGGTCCTCGCCGGGGATCCCCATCCATTGGTCCTTATGGGCCCCGGTCGCTATGAAGATCGCGGTATAGCCCTCATCCTTGAGCGACTGGATGGTGAAGTCCTTGCCTAGCTCCATTCCGGTCTTGATCTCCACACCCAGTCGCTTGATCTCCTCGATCTCCTTCGGCGGGATCTCCGGCGGCAAGCGGTAATCCGGGATCGACTGGAGCAGCATCCCCCCGACGACCTCGCTCCGCTCGAAGATAGTGATCCGGAAGCCCTCCAAGGCCAGCTTGCAGGCGACGGTCAGCCCTGCCGGGCCGCCCCCCACTACGGCGATCCGCTCGGGCCGGCGAGTCCGGACCTCAGGATACCATGGCTTATCCATCCCTCGATCGGCTACGAACCGCTTGATCGCACGGATCGCGATCGGCTGGTCGAACTCCCCGCGAGTGCACTCCGTCTCGCAGGGATGGGGGCAGACCCGCCCGCAAGAGGCGGGGAAGGGGAGCCGCTCGAGGTTCGTCTGGAGGGCATCCCAGTAGCGCCCCTCGCTCGCCTCTTTGATGTATCTCTTGGCATTGACATGGGCCGGGCAGGCCTCGACGCAGGGGGCGGGATCGGGGCACTGGAGGCAGCGGGCCGCCTCCCGCTTGAGGGCCTCCTCAGTGTAGACCCCGAGGACCTCCCGGAAGTTAGTGATCCGCTCCTCAGGGGGGAGTTCAGGGACCGGCTCCCGCGGCTCATACTTGACGAAGACCTCGATCCGGCGCTCATCTGGCCGGGGCTCACGGACCTCGACCTCCTCGACGACCTTCACATTCTCGAGCTTCTGGACGGCCTTGACCACCCCGAAGATGATCGCCTCCGGGCGGGGCGGGCAGCCGGGGATGTAGACATCGACAGGAATTACTTTATCGACCGAGCCGACCACGGCATAGGAGTCGTAGAAGACCCCGGCATCGTTCCCGCAGTTCCCGATCACCACCACGGCCTTCGGGTCCGGAGTCTGCTCGTAGACCCTTCTTAGGACCGGCTCCATCCATTTGGTGACCGGGCCGGTGACGAGCAGGACATCGGCATGGCGCGGGGAGCCGACGAGCTTGATCCCGAACCGCTCGACATCGTATCGCGGCGTCAAAGCAGCGATGATCTCAATGTCACAGGCGTTGCAGGAGCCGGTGTTCATGTGGAAGACCCACAGCGCCCGGTTGAGGTAGATGACCTTCTTCATCGCAGAAAGCCTCCCAAGAGGGCAAAGACGATGGCCCCGGTGAGGACCGCCCAGGCGAGGTAGTCGTTGACCACCCCGGTATGGGCCCGGACCAGCGGCTGGTAATAGCCCTTGAGGGCCTCGACGAAGCCCCAATAGATATGCGAGGCGGTCACACGCTCCCCTGGAGCCGGTGGGTTCCCCGAGAGGAAGGGGTCAGTCTGGGCCGTCCCCCTCTTGTAAGAGGTCTCGCCGGCCCGGGCGAAGAGCCAGATGATCAGGAATGAGCCCAAGAGTGTGGCCACCCAGACGAGCGCACTCCAGAAGCCTGAGCCGGTCTTCAATACTCCCATCCTATCTCACCCCCAGTCCGGCCCCCAGGATCGCCTCGATGTATTGGCCCTGGTTCACCAGCGCCTGGGCCGCTGGGGTGACAAGATATTTTACCACCAGGTCGGGGAAGAGGCCGAAGAGGACGACCAAAACCGCTAGGATCGCCATGGCGAACATCATGCTCGGGGGAGCCTCTCGCAGGTCCTTATCGGCGGACCGCGAAGCGGTGGATCGCGAGGAACGATCCTCATGGGCATAGGCCGGGAGCCTCGGCCCGACGAAGGCGCTCTGGAAGGCCCGGGCATAGATGGCCAGGGTCAGGATCGAGGCGAGGAGGGCGATCACCGCCAATATGGGATTGAACTTGAAGACGGACTCATAGATGATCAGCTTGCTGGCAAAGCCATTGAACGGCGGGAGGCCGGCGATCGCCGCCCCGCCGATGATGAAGAAGATGGCTGTCCATTTCATGTTATGGGCCAGGCCACCGAGCTGGTCCAAGTTCCTCGTCCCCGTCCGGTAGGAGATCGCCCCGGCAGCTAGGAATAAGAGCCCTTCGTATAATGCATGGTTGACGATATGGAAGATCCCGCCTTTCATCGCCATCAGACCGTAAGAATCGAGGGCAGGGGTCCCTAGGACCGCCAGGCCGACCCCGACCCCGAGGAGCATATACCCGATCTGGGCGATCCCCGAGTAGGCGATCAGCCTCTTTAAGTCCCGTTGGATCACGGCCATCGAGACCCCGATGAATATTGATAAGATCCCCAGGATGATCACGATCCAGCCGACCAGGGCCGGAGTGAGCTTCAGCCCATACAAGGTGAAGCAGATCCGGTATAAGCCGTAGAGGCCGATCTGGGTGTTCGCGACCATCACCATCGTGATCGGCGCGGGCGCGGCAGGGTAGGCGTCGGGGACCCACATGTGCATCGGGACCGCTCCGGCCTTCATCGCCAGGGCGAGGACGAAGAGGGCCAGGGCCACCACATCCAAGAGGGAATACTTGATGAGTGTGGCGAGGTAGGCGAAGTTGAGAGCCCCATACTGGCCGTAGAGGATGGCCACCGCGAGGAGGACGAAGAGCCCGCCGATGTTGTAGAGGACCATCATCTTGAAGGCCGCCTCGCTCGACTCCGTCCAGCCGGTCCGAAAGGCCACCAGCCCCGTGGCGGCGATCGAGGTGATCTCGAGGAAGACGAAGAAGTTGAAGGCATCACCGGTCACGACCATTCCGAACATCCCGGCGGCGAGGAGTAGGAGGAGGGCATAGTATTTATCGAGCCCGGAGTGGGCCTGGATGAAGGAAGTGGAGTAGATCGCCCCTAAAAGGGTGGTGACGGCGATGATGAGGGCAAAGAAGGCGCTCAGCCCGTCGACCTCGAGGATGATCCTGATCGGGAAGAAGTAGCCCGAGGGGAGGGTGAACCCATAGCTTGGGCCCCCGAGGACATAGATCCGCGGGCCGGACTGGAAGACCGAGACGGCCAGGGCGATCGCCAGGGCAGTCGTGAAGAGAAGGATGAGGATGGTGAACCAATTTCGGGCCCGGGCCCCCGCTCGGGCAATTAGCGGCGTGGCGAAGGCCCCCAAGAGCGGGACCCCCACGACCAGGATCGGCGCATGAGCTAAGATGTCCATCGCAAACTCATCCTCTCAGCTTATTGATCTTGTCTGCGTCTAGAGTCCCGTAATGGCGGTAGATCACGACGATGAGGGCCAGCAAGACGGCCGTCGTGGCCAGGCCGATGACGATGCTGGTGAGGGTGAGGGCCTGTGGAGTGGGGAGGACCATCCGCTCGCCGGCCTCTGGGGCGAGGGTATAGATCGGTGCAATCCCACCGCGTCGATAGCCCAGGCTCACCAGGAACAAGTTGACCCCGCTCTCCATCAGTGTGATCCCGATCGCGATCTTTATTAGATTCCTCCGGAAGAGGGCTGCATAGAGCCCGAAGATCATTAAGAGGATGGCCACGACATAAGGGAAGTTGGCGATCATCTCATTCTCCCTCCTCTTGGGGGAAGAGGGCGAGCAAGAGGACGATGCTCCCCAGGCCGGCCAAAACCTTTAATCCCACGGCCCAGTTCATCAATGGGAGTGTCCCAGCGGTGTTCAAGTCCCCGGGGTTTGGGCCCTGGGGGACGAATTCATTGAAGATCACCCCGCCCCCCGCGGCGAGGAAGTTGTAGAAGAAGGTCGCACCGAGCCCTAAGAAGGCCAGCCCGACGAAGATGAGGGCCCCGCCGCTCTCCACTACCGAGAAGAGCCGCTCCTTCAGCCCCGCGCCCTTTGCCCCGTAGGCTACAATCAATAGGGCGAACCCCGAGGCCACGACCGCTCCACCCTGGAAGCCCCCGCCGGGGGTGATATGCCCGTGCATGATGATGTAGAACCCGAAGATGATGATCGGGCCATAGAGGAGCCAGCCGATCGTCCGGACGAGCTTAGACATGGGGGGGTTCACCCCCTTCAATTTCTTTCTCCTTGAGCCTCCTCAGGATCGCGGCCACGGCCACCACGGCAGTGAAGAGGACCGTCGCCTCCCCCAGGGTGTCGTAGCCCCTGTAGTCGAAGACGATCGCGGTGCAGACATTGTTGGCCGCCAACTCCTCCTGGGCATGCTCGAGGAAGTAGCGGTCCATCTCCCAGAGCCGTGGCTCGCCGAAGGGGCGCATCCCAGCCGGGACGACCAAGAGGAAGGCCGCGATCACTAAGAACGCCACGAAGCCGATGATTCTCATCTTATTATTTTATCGCTCTTCCTCCTTCCTTCTTGTCTTCCGGAGGGCCAGGACGAAGACGGCCGTGGTCAGCCCGGCCCCGATCCCGGCCTCGGCGATCGCCACATCCGGTGCCTGGAGGACATAGAACTCGAGCGAGAGGGCTAGGCTCACTGCCGCCAGGGCCACCACCGAGGAGAGGAGGTCCTTGAACCTGATAGCGAGGAAGCCTGCCCCCAAGATCACTACGAGGAGCACCACCTGGACGATCGCATCCATCATGTTATGATTCCTTCTCCTCCTCAAATTTATAGCCCTCGTAGGCATCGACGATGGCCCGCTTGGGGAGGACCCCGCTCCGCCGGGCCCCACGGGCGATGGCATGGGCCCCCGTGGGGTTAGTCAAGAGGAGCGCGATCAGGGCAAGGAGGGCATGGACCGCTAAGGTCAGGTCGCCCTGGCCGCCCCGGGCCATCCCCCAGAAGCCATAGGCCGCGGTCGCCAGGATCGTGAAGATCGAGCCGAAGGTGGTGCACTTCGTCGCCCCATGCAGGCGGGTATAGACATCGGGGAACCGCAGGAGGGCGAAAGAGCCGAGGCCATTGAAGAGCACGCCGATCCCGAGGAGGATGTAGATGAAGATCACCATGGCGAGCCCTCCAGATACTTGGCGATATATAGGGTAGCGATGTAAGAGAGCAAGGCATAGACGATGGCCACATCGATGAAGATGACCTCTTTGTAGAATGTGCCGAGCAGGACCATTAAGGCCACGACGAGGGTGTTGATCGTATCGACTCCGACCACCCGATCAGGGACCGTCGGCCCAGCGGCGACCCGGATGAGGCAGATAAGCATATAGAACCCTAAGAATATCGCGGCGATCACAAAGGCGCTCATCTCATTTATTCAGTCGGCGATCCTCCTCACCCAGCGGGGGAACTGGCCGCAGACCTCCTCCGGGGAGGGCTTTGGATTCCGGACATTGATCCAGTGGATATAGAAGTTATTCTCTTTGTCGATATCGACGGTCAGTGTCCCCGGGGTGAGGGTGATCGAGTTCCCGAGCAAGGTGACGGCCAGGTCGCTCTTCAGGCCCGGGCTGATCTTGACGATCCCTGGCTTGATCCTCCCGGTGATCACCCGGTAGGCCACATCGAGGTTCGCCCGGCACATGGCGAAGAAGAAAGGCCCGATGAGATAGACCAGGAATTGGAGCCAGCGGCGAGGATTCAAGAGCTTCCGATAATTAGCCCCGCCCTTCGCCAGGACCCGCCCCCCGATCAGGCCGACCCCGAGGGCGAGGATCGCCCCGACAACCAGCTCCTCGGGGCTCCAGAGGCCGAGTGAGCCCGACTCCATTGTCAGGATTAGGTAGATAATAAAAGCTACAAGTCCTGTGATTACAGACCTCAACATCGCAGCCTCCGCCTAGGATAGCCTCCTCAAAAGTGGGGTGTCTATGACCGAGCTCAAGGGCGACCATGATCCAGCTCATAGTCAAGCCGCCCCGGCCATAGATAATGTAAGGGCTGAACTATGGAGCCAACGGGGCTGGTGAAGTCCTTCCAGGCCAGATTCGGTGGGCGGTTGCGTGCTGTCCGGACCGATGAGGTGCGATCGAATCTGGGGATCTATTCCTACCCTGTAATCTGGTTCGAGATCGACCGGGAGATCCTCCATGAGGCAGTGGCTCACTTGATCAGCTTCCAATTCCCACATCTCGCGACGATCTCCGGACAGGACTTGGGGGAAGAGCTCGAGCTGACTTATCACTTCTCAATCGGCTACGGCCAGCGGCGAGGTGAGCAGTCGGTTAACTTCCGCCTCAAGGTCCCCAAGGCTGACCTGAAGGTCCGCTCGATCTGCGACCTCATCCCTGGGGCCCTCACGGCCGAGCGGGAGAAAATCGAATTCTTAGGGGTCCAATTCGAGGGGATCCCCGATGCGCGGAATATCTTCCTTCCTTATGAGATGAAGGGGCATCCCTGGAGGAAGGATGAAGCCGGGGTGAAAGGGGCATGGCTAAAGTGACTGACGAGCAGCGGACTTACTATACCATTCCGATCGGCCCGACCCACCCATCCCTCAAGGAGCCACTCCAATTCAGCTTCGACCTCGAAGGGGAGAGGGTCGTGGATGTCGAGATCAAGCCAGGCTGGAACCACCGCGGGGTCGAGGTCCTGGGGATGAAGCGGAACCCCCTTCAGACATTATATCTTGCTGAGAGGATCTGCGGGATCTGCTCCGTCTCCCACCTGATCGCCTTCTCCAGGGCGGTGGAGAACGCCCTCGGGATCCCTGTCCCCCCGAGGGCCGAATACATCAGGGTGATCATCGCCGAGCTCGAGCGGATCCACTCCCACATCCTCTGGGCCGGGGTGGCAGCCCATGAGCTGGGGTTCGATACCCTCTTGCATCTGACCTGGCGGGTCCGGGAGCAGGTGATGGACATCCTCGAGCTTTTGACCGGGAACCGGGTGAACTACGCCTTGGTCACCATCGGCGGCGTCCGGCGGGACATCACTAGAGAGCAGGAGCCGCTGGTCCGCCAGGCCCTGAGATACTATAAGGACCTCCTCGAGATGCTGGTCGATGCCTTCCTCCACGACCCGACGATCGAGCTTCGGACCCGCGATGTCGGCGTCCTGAGCTATAAGGATGCCCTAGAATTGATGGCCGTCGGGCCGACCGCCCGTGCCTCGGGTGTAAAGAAAGACATTAGGGTCGATCAGCCCTATCTCGCCTACCCCGCCCTCGAGGTCTCCCCGATCACGCCGGACCTCTTCCGGCCCGAGATCCATGGCGATGTCTATGACAAGATTATCGTCCGCTTGCTCGAGGTCGAGCAGTCGATCGGCTTGATCGAGCAGGCCCTGAAGAAGATGCCCGAGGGTGAGATCGGCCACGCCTCCAAAGAGGAGATGACCGAGCTATTGGTCCAGATCAAGGAGCGGGAGGGCGAGGGGATCGGGAGGCACGAGGCCCCCAGGGGCGAGCTCTTCCACTACATCCGGTTCCAGGCCGATAGTGAGATCCCGATCCTCTGGAAGGTGAAGTGCCCGACCTACTCGAACCTGATGAGCTATCGCCCGATGTTCCAAGGGGCCCAGATCGCCGATATCCCTATCATTATCGCCTGTATAGATCCCTGCATCGCCTGCATGGACCGGGTGATCATCCGCCGGGAGGGGCGAGAGGAGGTCTGGACCGCGGAACAATTACTGGCAAAGAGCTGGGAGAAGACGAGGAGGCTCAAGGGCTAGTCTAGCATGGAACTCTTCTGGGGTTCAGTAGTGATCCTCTTCGGCGGGGTGATCCTCGGGCTCATCTATCAGGGTGTGGACCGGAAGCTGGCCGCGAGGATGCAGGCCCGGATCGGGCCCCCGCTCGTCCAGCCCTTCCGGGACATCAAGAAGCTCTTGGTGAAGGAGAATATCGTCCCAGAGAATGCAATCCCCTGGATCTACAATGGCGCGCCTTTTTTGGCCCTGGCCGCGGTCGTGACGGTCCTCTTCTACCTCCCTCTGGGGGACCAGCGGCCACTCTTCAGCGGCTATGGGGATCTCATCTTGGTCCTCTATCTCCTGGCTCTACCGGCCGTGGCCCTGGCGATCGGGGGATTCGCCTCCGGCTCGCCCTATGCGGTGATCGGGGCCCAGCGGGAGATCGTGATGATGATGAGCTATGAGTTGCCGCTGGCGGCGGCGATCGTGGCCCTCGCCTGGCGGTTAGATCGGGCCCTACCAGGGGGGATCGCGGCCTTCTCATTGAAAGAGATCGCCGCCAATCCGATCTGGGCTTATCTTGGGCCGCTGGGGTTCATCGGGGCGATCCTCCTCGTGGGGGTCCTCCTCCTGGTGATGCCGGCTGAGCTCTCGAAGATCCCGTTCGACATCGCCGAGGCGGAGACCGAGCTGGCCGGTGGAGTGACGGTCGAGTATTCCGGACGGAACCTGGCGCTCCTCCGCCTGGCCGATGCGGTCAAGACCGTAGTAATGGGGGCATTGATCCTCGCCCTCTTCTTCCCCTATCGGCTCGGCGGGATCTTGGGGCTCGCGGGCCCGGCCGGTGGGGCCGTGGACACGATCTTCTTCCTGATCAAGCTCTTCTTGGTCATCCTGATCGCAGTGACGATCATCCGAGTCGCGGCGGCTAGATTGAAGGTGAGCCAGGTGGCCTACAGCTTCTGGGTCCCGCTCACCGGTGTGGCCCTGGCCGGGCTGGTCCTGATCGTCCTGGACGGGCTCTTCTTCATGTAAGGAGGCCAGAATGATCCTCGCTCAGATCATCGAGCAACTCTTCAAGAGGCCAGCGACGAACAAGTTCCCCGTGAAATACATGCCGAAGTCGATTATCTCCTTCCTCAAGTCGGGGAAGCCCATCGTCCCACCGGTCCCTACTCCGCCCCGTTTCCGGGGGAGGCTCATTTACCACCGCGATAAGTGCGTCGGCTGCGAGCAGTGCGGGCGAGTCTGCCCGGCCAATGTGATCCAGTTCGTCCCCCAGGAGAAGAAGGTCCGGTTCTACCTCGCTAGATGCACCTTCTGCGGCCAGTGCACCGACATCTGCCCCGCGGATGCCATCGAGATGAGCAGCGAGTTCCTCCTCGCTGATTACAACAAATACTCAAAGAATCTGGTCCTGGAGTAGCCAGGGCCTAGCCTAGCCGGGCGCGAGCCGCTCGAAGGCCCCCGCTTGGAGGAGTTCAAGGAGCCTCTCTAGCCCTCGGAGGACCTCCTCGCTCAGGCCGGCTCCTAGCTCCAACTGCTTCGGCTGGACCCCGATGAGGACGATCTCGTCGCAATATCCCTCCAGATAGGAGATGAGGTGGGAGATCGGGATCGTGTGGGTGCTGATGAACATCGTCTCAGCCCGCTCTGGTCGGAGGCGACGGAACTCGCCCGGGGGGAGGCCTATCTCCGCGGCATCGACGAGGACCAATTTCTCCGGGTGAAGGCGTTTCACTACTGAGGTGAAGTTCTCCGGGGCGGTCCCGCAGTCCAGTGCTTGCCAGCCCGGAGCACTGAAATGCCTAGCGAGATGTGGCCCGAGGCCATCATCGCCCAAGAGCTCGTTCCCGACCCCCAAGAGGAGGTTCATCTCCTGGGATTCTACCGCCTCCAGCGAGGCCAAGGCTGACCGAGATCATCCCCAAGGCCGATGAGGGTCATAGAACGGGCTTGTGGAGAGACCTAAGATCGGCAGCGGAGGACAGCTTTGTCTAAGCCGAAGGTCGCCTTCTATTGGTGCGGGAGCTGCGGCGGCTGTGAGGCGACGATGCTCGACCTCGGCGAGGGGCTCCTCGATCTGAGGGAGAAGGTCGAGTTCGTCCTCTGGCCGCTTTTACTGGACTCTACAAGGGAAGAACTCGAGGGCCTCCCCGATGGAGGGATCGATCTTGCCCTCATCAGCGGGGTGATGAACAACTCCGCTCATGAGGAGATGGCCGCTCTCTTGCGGAAGAAGTCCAAAAATATTGCGGCCTTCGGGGCCTGTGCCCAGCTCGGAGGTGTCCCGGGGCTCTGGAACCTCTTCGGCCTGGAGGCGATCAAGGAGCACTATTCCCTCGATGGCTCGGGCCCCAAGCAAGGCGAGCCTGGCCCCCTCCCCCGGCTCTCCGAGAGCGTCAAGCCACTGGACCAAGTCATCGAGGTCGACTACTATCTCCCGGGCTGCCCGCCCCTGCCTCAGTGGATCACCATCGCCTTCAATGCCCTCCTGGAGGGGAATCTCCCGCCGAAGGGGACGAACTTCGTCCCGGATAAGGTCCTCTGCTCCGTCTGTCCTAGGCGAGAGACCAAGCCGAAGAAGCTCCTCATCCCCGAGGTCAAGCGGTTCCATAAGATCATCGTCGACCCGAACTTGTGCTTCCTGGCCCAGGGGCTCCCCTGCATGGGCCCAGCCACACGAGCCGGGTGCGGGGCCCTCTGCATCCGGGGGAATCTGAACTGCACTGGCTGCTTCGGCCCGAGCGAGCGGGCCCGGAACTACGGGACCCGGGCGCTCTCCGCCCTCGCCTCACTCATCAGTTATAGCGACGAGGCCGAGCTGGAGCGGGCGAATGCCGGCCTGCCCGATCCCGCTGGAGTCTTCTATTTCTACAGCCTTGCCTCACTCTCGCTCAGCCACCAGGAGAAGAGAGGCCATGGCTAGGACACTGACCTTTGATCTCCTCACCCGGCTCGAGGGCCAAGGGCAACTCACCCTCGTCCTCGAGGACGGCCGGGGCCGGGTCGAACGGGCCTACTTCCAGGTCCCGGCCCTCCGGGGCTTCGAGCGATTCCTCGTCGGCCGCCAGGCGGAGTATCTCCCCCAGCTCGTCTCGCGGATCAACGGGTTCGCACCCTTTGCTCACCACCTCGCGGCCACGAAGGCACTGGACGACCTCTTCCAAGTCGAGCCCCCACCGGCGGCGAAGAAGGTCCGCGAGTTGCTCCACAATGTCGCGATCTTGGACAACCATCTCTTGCAGATCTTCTATCTCGCCGGGCCGGACCTCTTCCTCGAGCAAGCGAAGGATAAGCGAAGCTTCTTCGGCCTGGGGACCAGCTCTAAGCTCGGCCCTGAGCTAGTAAAGCAAGTGATCGGGCTCCGACGCGAGCTGCGCGGGCTCTTGCTCCTCGCCGGTGGGAAGACGGTCAACCCCGTCATAGGCCTACCCGGTGGGATCGCGAAGCCCCTGGCGGACCCGAAGAGGTTCCAGGCCGCCGCGGCTAAGGCCCTCGAGCTCGCCCTCCGGACCCTCGCGTTATTCAAGGAGCTGGCAAAGGACCCTGAATACATGAGGCTCCTCCGCTCTGAGGCTTATACCGCGAAGACTTATTATGCGGGCCTAGTCGATGCTCAAGGCCGGCTGAACTTCTACGACGGTCAGATCCGGGTCGTCGATCCCGAGGGGCGGGAGTTCGCGAAGTTCCCCGCACGGAGCTATCCCGAGCAGATCGGAGTCCATCTCGAGCCTTGGAGCTATGGCCGATTCGCCTTCCTGAAGGGAGTAGGCTGGCAGGGCTTCCGCGACGGGCTCGACTCCGGGATCTTCGCCGTCGGGCCGCTGGCGCGGTTGAACGCGGCGACGGGGATGAGCACCCCTCAAGCCCAGGCGGCTTATGAGGAATTCTCCGCCTCTTTGGGGAAGCCAGTCCATAGTAACCTGGCGATCCATTGGGCGCGAGCTGTGGAGATGGTCTACGCCGCTGAGCGGATTGCGGAGCTAGCGAGCGATCCGGAGCTCCTCGACCCTAAGGTCCGAGCCCTCCCGACGGCCACCCCGAGGGAAGGCTACGGCGCGGTCGAGGCCCCGGACGGGACAGTGATCCATCACTATCGGACGGACGAGCGAGGGGTCGTCACCTCGGCTCGGTTCCTCCTGCCAGTGGAGGCGAACCAGGCCCGATTGAACCTGGTCGTCGAGCGGGCGGCTCGGGCCTACTTCAAGGATAAGGACGGGGGACTCGAGCGGGTGGTCCTCCCCTTGCGCGGTTGGGGGCTCAGCCATGGTTGAGGCGGGCTTGGACTTGACCGGGGCTGCCGAGACTGCTATAAATCGAACCAGATTTTCGCTAGCTGGCTTGATAAGCTAATATGGTAATCTTTGAGCTGATCGTCTATCCGGGGCTGCTCTTCGCGGCAGTGATCGGGCTCCTCTCCAGTTGGTTCGAGCGGCGGGTCTCGGCCCTCGTCCAGTGGCGGGTCGGACCGCCGCACCTCCAGCCGGCCTATGACCTGATCAAGCTCGCGGGGAAGGAGACCCTCGTCCCCCGCACTGCGAATCGGACGCTCTTCCTGCTCGCCCCGCTCCTGGGGTTTGTCGGGGCGGTCCTGGCCTCCTTGATCCTGTGGAAGGCCAATCTGGGGCGCTCCTTCCTCGGGGACCTGATCGTCCTGCTCTACCTCCTGATCCTCCCGGCCCTCGCGGTGATCTTGGGCGGGCTCGCCTCAGGGAATCCGGTGGCGATCCTCGGGGCGAGTCGTGAGCTCAAGCTGGTCCTGGCTTATGAGGTCTCGCTCGTCCTAGCGGTGATCGTGGCGATCCTCAAGGCCGATTCGATCCTGCTCAACAGGCTCGGGAATACCATCACGATCGGGAGCCTCTCCGGGGTGATCGCCTTCTTGGTGGCCCTTTTGGCGATCCAGGCGAAGCTGGGGTTCGCCCCATTCGATATCGCCGAGGCGGAGACGGAGATCATGGCCGGGCCATATCTCGAGTATTCCGGCCCGCCGCTCGCCATCTATAAGCTCACCCAGGCGATGATGCTCTTCCTCTTGCCGCTCTTCCTCATGACCGTCTTTCTCGGAGGGATCGACTTCCGCGGGCTGGGCTGGCTCTGGGGGATCTTGAAGTATCTCGGGGTCTTGCTCTTGATCATCCTCATCAAGAACACCAACCCCAGGCTGAGGATCGACCAGGCGATCCGGTTCTTCTGGCGCTGGGGGCTCGGGTTGGCTCTGTTAGCGGTCGTCCTGGCGCTCATAGGTGATCGAGTTGGGCTCAAATGGCTCTAAGCGGCTGAAGCTGGATTGGCGGGCTTGGGGGGTGGCGAAGTCTCCCTGGGTCTATCATCTCGCCACTGGGACCTGCAATAACTGCGATATCGAGCTATTGGACTGCCTCACCCCGCGGTATGATGTCGAGCGGTTCGGGATCAAGTTGGTCGGCTCACCCCGCCATGCCGATGTCCTGATGGTCACGGGGATGATGAACCGGAAGTGCCTCTCCAGGTTCATCGAGGTCTGCTCTCAAGTCCCCAAGCCCTATATCATCGTGGCCCTTGGGGCCTGCGGCTCGAATAAGGGGATCTTCCATGACTCCTACAACACCGTTGGGCCGGTAGAGCGGGTGGTCCGTGAGGTCATGAAAGAGGATACGATCGTAGTCAATGTCCCCGGCTGCCCGCCGAAGCCGGAGGCGATCATCCTCGGGGTCGTCAAGGGGCTGAAGCTCTTGCAGGAGCGATCTAAGCGATGAAGGTCAAGATCGTCAATCGGAACGAGGAGATCGAGGTCAAGCAAGGGGTGAAGCTCCTCGATGGCCTTGCGGAGAGGGGCTACCGGCTGATGAGCAATTGCGGGGGGATGGGGAGCTGCGGGATGTGCCGGGTCAAGGTCCTCGAGGGGTTAAAGGAGCCCAAAGAGGAGTATTTCGGCCCATTGAGCGAGGACCTCAAGAAGGCCGGCTGGGTCCTGGCCTGCCAACTCCCGGTGGAGGCTGACCTAGTGATCCAGCTTGAGGAGAAGCTGGTCGAGCGCTGGCCGGGAGAGGAGGTCGCCGAGGTCGAGGAGCCGGAGCTCTCGCGCTTGGGGAAGAAGCTCCGCCGGGCCCTCCCGGGGTTCAACTGCTCCGGGAATGTCTGCGGCTATCCCACCTGCTTCGCCTATGCCGAGGCCCTGGCCCGAGGAGAGGCCTCCCCAGAAGGCTGTCTCCCCGGCGGGGAGCCGGTCCGGGCCGCTCTGAAGAAGATCTTAGAGGCCGAGGCTGAACGGCGGCAGTTCATCGGCTGGCTCCTGGAAGGGATCGCGGAGAGGGTCCAGCTCGACCGGGAGGCCGACCGCCGGCTCTACCTCCGGACGAGCCCTCAGGACTTGAAGGAGGTGGCCCAGGACCTCTTGATAGGGAAGGGTGGGCGACTGGCCACGGCCTCGGGGGTCGATAAGCCTCTCTCCAACGAGATCGAGCTCTTATACCACATCTCCTTCGACCGGTCAGGGATGATGGTCAGCCTGCGGACGGCCCTCCCCCGCAATGAGCCGCGGTCCGCGAGCGTGGCCTCTTTCCTCCCTGCCGCAGAGTTCATCGAGCGAGAGATCCGCGAGCTCTTAGGGGTCGAGTTCGTCGGCCATCCCCGGCCTGAGCGGCTGATCAAGGCCGAGGATATCCCAGACGATGTCTACCCCTTGAGGAAAGACTTCCGAATCGACGACATCATGAGGAGGAAATAATGCCCTCGAAGATCCCGATCGGGCCGTATCACCCACTGCAGGACGAGCCGGAGCATTTTCTCCTGACGGTTGAGGGCGAGCAAGTCATCGACATCGATGTGAGCATCGGCTACAACCATCGAGGGATCGAGAAGCTGGCCGAGAGCAAGACTTATGACCAGACGGTCTTCCTAGTCGAGCGGATCTGCGGGATCTGCTCGACCTCTCACCCCTTGGCCTTCTGCTTGGCAGTGGAGGATTGTGCGGGGATCGAGGTCCCTGAGCGGGCGAACTACATCCGCACCATCATCGATGAGCTCCAGCGGCTTCACTCTCATCTCCTTTGGGCCGGGCTGGCCGGCCACTTCCTCGGTTACCATACGGTCTGGATGTGGGCTTGGAAGTATCGTGAGCCGATCCTCGAGCTCTTCGAGCTGATCAGCGGGAACCGGAACCACTACGGGATGATGAGGGTCGGCGGGGTCCGCCGGGACATCCCCCCGGAGCACTATCCCGCGATCCAGAAGGTCCTCGACGAGCTGAAGCCGAAGCTGGAGATGCTCTACCAGGCAGTATTGGATGACCCGGTCCTGCGGGCCCGCTTGGAAGGGGTCGGCCACCTCTCGAAAGAAGATGCGATCCGCTATGGGGTCCTCGGGCCGACGGCTAGGGCCTCGGGAGTTGATATCGATGTGCGGCGAGACTACCCTTACGGGGCCTCGGACAAGGTCGACTGGGAGGTGATCACCAGCACCAGGGGGGACTTGCTCGCGCGGGTGGAGGTCCGGCTCCTCGAGTGCTTCGAGTCGATCAAGATGATCGAGGGCTGCTTAAGGCAGATGGAGCCCGGCCCGATCTCAGCCGATGTCCCGAAGAGGATCGCTCCGGGCGAGGGGATCGGCCAGGTCGAGGCCCCCAGAGGCGAGTGCTTCCACTATGTCGTGGCGAACGGGACCGATAAGCCGGAGCGGCTGAAGATCCGGGCCCCGACCTACATGAACCTCCCCTCCTTCCGGGCCACCTGCCTCGGCGAGACGCTGAGCGATGTGGCGATCATCCTCGCGGGGATCGATCCCTGCTACTGCTGCACCGAGCGGATGGTTCAGATCAAAGATGGCCGGCGCTCCTCCTCGCTCCGCTGGGATGATCTGATCAAGTTGAGCTGGGAGAAGACGGCCCGCCTGAAAGAGGAGGTCAAAGATGGCCACTTACGCTTGGACTGAGCCGGGGCTCTGGCTCCTCTTCTGGCCATTCGCCGCGGCGATGATCGGCCTCATGAGCGGCCTGCTCCACCCTCGACTGAGGAACGGCTTCCTCGGCCTAGCGGCGCTCGGGACACTCGCGCTGGCGGTCGTCGCCCTCGCCCGGCTGGGCCCAAGCGGGCGGCTCGAGCTCGAGTTGGTGAGCCTCCCGGCATATCATATCCTCTTCCGACTCGACCATTTGAGCGGGCTGATGGCCTTACTCATCTCACTTTTGGGGGCTGCCGCCACGTTCTTCTCCTTCAGATACATGGAGCATTATCGCCGGCTCAATCAGTATTATGCCCTCTTGATGTTCTTCATCGGGGCGATGATCGGGGCGGTCCTCGCCGCCGACCTCTTCACGATGTTCATCCTCTGGGAGTTGATGACCCTGGCCGCCTTCTTCCTGGTGATCTTCGACGAGCGGCCGGAATCATTGGCCGCGGGCATAAAATACCTGGTGATGAGCGAGGCCGGGGCGCTAGCGATGCTCGCGGGGATGATCCTGACCTATTGGTTCGCCGGGACCGCGGACATCCTCGAGCTGGCCCGGGGCCGCTTCTTAGCCGACCCCGCGATCTGGGGCTTTTTGGTCCTCTTCCTGCTTGGCCTGGGGGTGAAGGCCGGGATGGCTCCAATGCACACCTGGCTCCCGGACGCCCATCCCGCGGCCCCCTCCCCGATCTCGGCCCTCCTCTCGGGGGTGATGATCAAGGTCGGGCTCTTCTGGCTGATCCGGGTCTTCTTCGAGATGCTCCCACCGATCCTCTCCTGGGAGCTCGTCCTGACCCTCCTCGGGGCGGCCACGATCCTCGTCGGTGGACTGATCGCCCTCGTCCAGACCGACATCAAGCGGTTGATCGCCTACTCCTCGGTCAGCCAGGTCGGTTACATCATCTTAGGGCTCGGGCTCGCCTCGAACTTGGGCGTCGCTGGAGGGCTCTACCATCTGGTCAACCATGCCATCTTCAAGGGACTGCTCTTCTTGGGGGCCGGGGCGATCATCTACCGCTGCGGGACGCGAGATCTCGAGGAGCTCGGCGGCCTGGCTCGGAAGATGCCCCTCACTTTCGCCTGCTTCCTCATCGCGGCCCTGTCGCTCTCGGGGGTCCCGCCGCTCGG
>JBBIJD010000005.1:0-11295 GCA_037446135.1 Candidatus Fraserbacteria bacterium | reverse complement strand
TCCTCGGGGTCTACCCGAGCTGGCCGATCCGGAACCTGATCGAGCCGGCGATCGGGAGGGTCAGGCTCGTAGGGGTCTGGGAGGCCCCGCTCGCGACCGGGCTGCTCCTCCTCGGGCTGGGGATCGGCCTCTTGGCTTACCTCCTCCCGAGGGCGATCAGGGTCCGGACCGTGGCCCCCTTCCTCGGAGGGGAGTCGCTCGAGGGGGAGGACACCCGAGTGCGTGGGACCGAGATCTACGGGAGCTTAATGAGCCTCACGACCCTGGAGCGGTTCTACCGCCAGCAGCGGCTGGGGAACCTCGATATCTATAACATCGCTCGGGGGATGCGGAGTGGGCTCACTAAAGTCTTGAGATGGGCCCACAGCGGGCTCTTGCCGAACTATATCGCCTGGGTCCTGGTCGGCCTGATCGTTATCCTCTTCCTGATCCTGGGAGGGAGATGAGATAAGATGCTCACTCTTTACATCTTCATGTTCTTCATCATCGCCGCCGCCCTGGTCGCGGTCGAGACCCCTCATGCCCTCTCGGCCGTGGTCTCGCTCGGGGCGGTCGGGTTCGGTCTCTCGATCATCTGCCTCTTCATCGGCGCACCGGACATCGCCATCACCTTGGTCGTGGTGGAGATCCTCGTCCTGATCCATATGATCCGGGTGACCCTCAAGCGAGATATCCCCACGATCATGGGGCCCTTCTCCAGGCTGAATGTGATCGCTACAATGCTGATCTTCGGGCTGGGGGTCGCCTTCTTCTACCAGGTGGCTTTAGAATTACCGCCTTTCGGGAAGGCGGTGATGACGCTGATCGAGAATAGCCCCTCGATCTACTACTTGAAGGAGAGCCTCGGCCAGACCGAGGCGGCGAATGCGATCACCGCGGTCCTGCTCGATTTCCGCGCTTACGATACTTTAGGCGAGGCGACGGTCATCTTCACCGCGATCATCGGGGCGGTGATGCTCTTGCAGCGGCGGGTCCGGAAGGGGAAGGGAGGAGAGAGGAATGGCCCCTAAAGGGAAAGAGGCGGGGATGAGCTTGATCGTCAAGGAGGTCACGCGCCTCCTCGAGCCGGCGATCTTCATCTTCGGGGTCTACATCACCCTCACCGGCCACCTCACCCCAGGGGGAGGCTTCCCCGGGGGGGTGATCTTGGCCTGCGGCTTCGTCCTTGTCGTTCTGGCCTATGGAGGTGAGCGGGCCTTCCGTCGGCTCCCACCGGAAGGGGCCTCGAAATACGATAGCGGCGGGGCCATCCTCTTCCTGTTCATCGGTGCATTGGGCGCTATCTTCGGCGGCGGCTTCTTGTATAACTTCCTGAGGGTCTATCTCCCCGGCGAGCCCTTCCACCTCAAGAGTGCCGGGACGATCCCGCTCTTGAATATCGCGATCGCCATGAAGGTCGCTGCCTCGCTCTTCCTGGTGGTGATGGTCCTGACCCTCTTCAAGCCCTGGGGAGAAGAAGGTGGTGAACGCTAATGCTCTACACTCTCGCGTTCGTCCTCTTCCTCATCGGCCTCTATGCCGCGATCACCAAGCGGAATCTGATCAAGATCATCATCGGGGTGATCATCATGGAGCAGGCGGTCAACCTCTTCCTCCTCCTGGTCGGCTACCGGATGGGCGGGATGGCCCCGATCCTGGATGAGCAGGTCTCTTTGAGCGAGTTCGTCGCAAGGGCGGTCGACCCGCTCCCACAGGCGCTGGTGATCACCGCGATCGTGATCAGCCTCGGCTCGATCGCACTGATGGTGGCGATCGCGATCAGGATCTATGAGAAGTATGGGACCTACGATATCGCGGAGATCCGGAGGTTGCGAGGATGAGCCTGGTCTTCCTCTTGGTGGCCTTGCCGCTCTTTGGGGGCTTCTTCCTCCCCCTCCTCGATAAGTTCTGGGAGGAGAGCCGCCTCAAGGAGCTCAGTAGCGGGGCGATCGTGCTCACTACCACGGTCCTCGCTTTCCTCTCACTCGGCTGGAGCGGGATCTACCAGATGAGCAAGTGGCCGCCCCCGATCGGGATCAACCTAGTGGTCGACGGCCTCTCTTCCGTGATGTTGATCGTGGTCAACACCATTGCCCTACTGGTAGCGCTCTATTCCTTCAAATACTTGGAGGACTACACCCCGACGGGGAAGTTCTATGGCCTCTTCTTCCTGATGCTCGCGGGGATGAACGGGGTGATCCTCACCGGTGACATGTTCAACCTCTTCGTCTTCCTGGAGATCGCCTCGATCGCGAGCTATGCCCTGGTCGGCTTCCGCCGTGGGGATGTAGAATTGGAGGCGGCCTTCAAGTATCTCGTCCTCGGGTCGGTCGGCTCGAGCTTCGTCATCTTCGGGGTAGGCTTACTCTACGCCGCGACGGGGAACCTCAATATGGCCCGGATCGCGCTCATCTTGGCTGAGCGGGGTGGCGGGGCCCTCCTCGGGATCACCTCGGCCTTCTTCCTCGTCGGCTTCGGACTGAAGGCCGCGCTCGTCCCCTTCCACGCCTGGCTCCCGGACGCCCACTCCTCGGCCCCGGCCCCGATCTCAGCGATGCTCTCCGGGGTCCTCATCAAGGTCTTGGGTGTCTACTGCCTGATGCGGGTCTTCTTCAATGTGCTCGGGATCGGCGAGGTCCAGGCGAACCTGCTCATCTGGGGCGGGGCGATCTCGATGGCCCTCGGGGCGCTCCTGGCAGTGGGACAGGAGGATTTCAAGCGGCTCCTCGCCTACTCCTCGATCAGCCAGGTCGGCTACATCGTGATGGCCCTCGGGCTTGGTGGGAGCCTGCTGCTTCGCGGGGAGGAGGCTATCGCCGGGCTGGCCCTCCTCGGCGGCTTCTTCCACTTGATCAACCACGCGACGAGCAAGGCCCTCTTGTTCCTCAATAGCGGTGCGGTGGAGGAGGCGACCGGGACGAGGAACCTGGCCGAGATGGGCGGGCTCTTCCACCGGATGCCGCTGACCGGGACGACGACCCTCTTTGGGGTCCTCTCCATCGCCGGTATTCCGCCGTTCGCCGGTTTCTGGAGCAAGCTGATCATCATCATCGCGGCATTGTGGGGCGGATTCTACCCCGAGGCGGCCATCCTGATCGCGGTGAGCGTCCTCACCCTGGCTTACTACATGCGAGTCGAGCGGGAGGCCTTCTTCGGGACGGTCCCGGACCGGCTCAAGTCGGTCAGAGAGGCCCCGGCGTTAATGAACCTCGCCACGGCGATCCTGGCATTGGGTGCGCTCGGATTAGGGGCACTCTATCTTCCGGGGCTGCGAGAGTTGGTCCTCCAGCCGGTGACGCAGGTGTTGCTCGAGGGGCTCCGCTATGCCCAGATGGTCCTGGGAGGCTAGTGCATGAAGTGGATTTGGGCCTTCATCATCTCATTCGGATTCTGGATCTTGCTCGTCTGGCCGCTCGATTGGCAGGAGATCTTCATCGGCCTCCTCGCGGCCTTGATCGCCATGATCCTCTTCGGAGGGATGCTCAGGATCAAGGAGCTCAAGAAGCTCTTCAATCCGCTCCGCTACCTCTGGGGGCTCTATTACATCCTTGCCCTCGGCTACTATATCATCAAGGCCAACCTGGATGTGGCCTATCGTGTCCTCCATCCCCAGATGCCGATCAGGCCCGGGATCGTTAGGGTAAAGACCGCCCTGAAGAACGATGTCGCTAGGACGATCCTGGCCAACTCGATCACCCTCACTCCGGGGACGCTCTCCGTCGAGATCAGCGATAATGGCCACTACTATGTCCACTGGATCAATGTCCGAGCGGAAGGGGAGGAGGAGGAGGCCTCAGCCCTGATCGTCGGGAGATTCGAGCGGATCTTAAGGAGGATCTTCGAATGAGTGCCTTCTACAATGCGTTCTTCGCTATCCTTGGGGCCTGTTGCTTCCTCTGCCTCTACCGGGTCGCCTTCGGGCCGACCCCTCCGGATCGGGCGGTCGGGATCGATATCCTGGGGATCGTGATCGTCGGCCTCTCGGCCCTCTTCTCCCTGATCACGGGGAAGGACTACTACATGAATATCGCCTTAGCCTGGGCCCTGATCGCCTTCATCGGGACGATCGCACTGGCCAAGTTCCTCGAAGGGAGGAGCTACGATGAGTGAGACCGGGATTGCGTTGATCTTCGTCGGGGTGATCTTCGATCTCCTCGGCTGCATCGGCCTGGTCAGGCTACCCGATGTCTATAACCGCTTACAAGCCGCGACTAAGGCCGTCACCTTGGGGACCTGCCTGATCCTCATCGGCGTGGCGGTCGCCTCGGGTGCGACCCCGATCCAGATCAAGGCCATCCTGGCCTTGGCCCTCGTCTTGGTCGCCTCCCCTACCGCCGCCCATGCCTTGGCGCGGGGGGCTTACACCTCAGGTGTGAAGCTCTGGGAGAAGAGCGTGATCGACCGCTATGGCGAGGACCTCCGAGGGCAGAAGGAGGGAGAAGATGAGGCGGCCTAAGCTGCGGGAGCTTAAGGAGGCCCTCCTTGCCCTCCTCCAAGGGCCTTATACCACGAAGTTCCCGGCCCAGCCGGCACCAGCGCCCCACTACCGCGGAGCACCCCGCTACTATGAAGACCTTTGCATCGCCTGCGGGACCTGCTTCCGCGTCTGCCCCGCCAATGCCATCTCACTCGAGGAGCTGGGCGAGCGCGAGGGGGTAAAGTGGCGGCGGCTCCGGGTGGACTACGGGAGGTGCATCTTCTGCGGGACCTGCGAGGCCAACTGCCCTGTTAACCCCAAGGCCATCCGCCTCTCGAACGAATATAACTTGGCCTATGTCGGGGCTGAGGACCACTACTCCGTCTCGGAGGTCCCGATCGGGGGGAAGAAGGTCCTTCAGCGGGCCTCCCCGGCCCCGACTGGGAGCGGGAGCGGCTCCGTATAGCCGCACTCCTTATTCGAGCAAGTGAGCCTACCCTCGCGCTCGATGAGGACGCCTTTCGCGCAGTTCGGGCAGAGCTTGACCGGCCGGGCGTTAGTGATGAAATTGCACTCCGGATAGCGCGAGCAGCCGTAGAATACCTTCTTTCTCCGGGGAGAGTAGCGCTCGATCAGCTCGGCCCCGCAGAGCGGGCAGGGGACCCCGATGGTGTAAGGCAAGGTCCCTTTGCACTTGGGGTAGTCCTTACAGCCGTAGAACCGCCCGAACCTCCCCTCTCGCAGGATCATCGGCCCGCCGCAGATAGGGCAGCGCAGCTCCTGAGCCCCCTCGGGGCCGCCGGCCTCCGCAGAGGGGGCCGCTTCTTTCTCCTTCAAGATCAGCCGCCGATCGGAATACTCGAGAGCAATCCCCTCGAAAAGCGGCCGGGTCGTCTTGCATTCGGGGAAGCGGGAGCAGCCGAGGTAGGCCTTCCCCTTCCAAAAGCGGAGCTCCATCGGGGCGCCGCAGTGCTCGCACTTTAGGTCCGTGAGGACCCGGAAGGAGCCCTTCCCGTCTTGGAGCTCGGCCTTGACCCTCGCAAGCTGGGCCGCGAACGGGCCGTAGAACCCCTGGAGGACCTCGAGACGAGAGAGCTCGCCCGCGCTGATCCGGTCCAGGCTCTCCTCCATCTTGGCCGTGAAATCCTCCTCGACCGTCAGGGGGAAGTAGCGCTTCAAGAAGTCCGTAGCCACGAGGCCGAGGAGGGTCGGCTCCAAGGCCCCCTTCCCCTTCCGGACATAGCCCCGCTCTTCGATGGTCGAGATGATCGTGGCGTAAGTCGAGGGCCGGCCGATCCCCTTCTCCTCTAGGGCCTTGACCAGGCTCGCCTCGGTATACCGCGGCGGGGGCTCAGTGAAGTGCTGCTCCGGGAAGAACTCGACCGGCAAAAGTCGCTCCCCCTCCTCAAGCTTAGGGACCTCTACTCCCTCGTCCGCCAGCTTCTGGAGCTTGAGGACCTTGAGGAAGCCCTCGAACCGGAGCTGGCTCCCCGAGACGGAGAAGAGGCAGTCCCCCGCCCCCGCGGTGAGTTCCACCTTCCTTCGCAAGTAGCGGGCCTCGGCCATCTGGGTGGCCACGAACCTCTCCCAGATCAACTTATAGAGCCGGTATTGGTCGCGGGTTAAGAATTGCTTGACCGATTCAGGTGTCCGGGCCACGGAGGTCGGGCGGATCGCCTCATGGGCCTCTTGGGCCCCCTTCCCCTTGCTCTTGAAGAGCCTCACCTTGGGGGAAAGATACTCTCTCCCGAACTCGGCCTCGATGAACCCTCTTAGCTCGGCCTGGGCCTCGGCGGAGACGCGAGTGGAGTCGGTCCGCATGTAGGTTATCAAGCCCTCGTGGCCCTCCTCGAGCTCGACCCCCTCATAGAGCTGCTGGGCCAATTCCATCGTCCGCTTCGGCGAGAGCTTCAATTGGGAAGAGGCGGCCTGCTGGAGGGTGCTGGTGATAAAGGGCGGTGGGGGCGACCGGTGCTGCTCCTCTTCCTCGACCAAAGTAACGGTAAACTCCGCGCTCCGGAGCCCTTCGACCAGGCGGTCGACCTCAGCCCGGCTTGAGAGCTTGGGCTTCCTCCCCTTGACCTTGACCAGCTCAGCTTTGAGCTCGGCCCCATCATGATCGCGGAGCGCGACCCCAAGAGTCCAATACTCCTCGGGCTTGAAGGCCTGGATCTCCCTCTCACGGTCGACGATCAGCCTCAAAGCGACCGACTGGACCCTTCCGGCGGAGAGGCCCTCATACCTGCTCCCGGAGAGGGACTTAGAGAGGAGCGGGCTCACGAGGTAGCCGACGAGCCGATCCAAGATCCTCCTGGCCCTTTGGGCCTCGACCCTCGCGAGGTCGATCTCCCCCGGCTTGGCGATCGCCTCGAGGATCACCCGCTTGGTGATCTCATTGAAGACGATCCGTTGAAAGCGTCCCTTGTCTTGGTGATCAAGGAGCTCAAAGAGGTCGAAGGCGATCGCCTCCCCTTCGCGGTCATTGTCCGTGGCCAAGTAAATTACCTGGGCCTTCTCCGCCTCTTCCCGGAGCCGCTTCACCAAGCGGCGGTCCTTGACCACAAAGTGTGGCTCAAAGCCGTTGGCGATGTCGACTCCCAGGGTCGTCTCCGGGAGGTCACGGACATGGCCCATCGAGCTTAAGACCTTATATCCCCGGCCGAGATACCGCTCGATCGTCCTCGCCTTGGCCGGGGATTCGACGATCACTAGTTTGCTCAATCTCACTCTATCAATATAAGGAGGAATGAGGAGGCTCGCAAGGACGACTATCAGAAGGAGCCCCAGCCTCGTCCCACCTCGACCTCGAGGTAGGCGATCGCGGCTCGATAGCGGGAGACGATCTCGCCCGGGGTGAGGAGCTCGGTCTGGCGGCCCATCTCCTCCTCGCGAAAGGTCGGGATCAGCCGGAGGAGGGGGATAGCTTCATTGATAGGGATAGCGTAATAGAACTCCGAGCCCTCGAGCCCGGCGTAATTCACGCCGATGACCTCGCCCTTGAGGTTGAAGAGCGGCCCGCCGCTGCTCCCATGGTAGATCGCGGCGTCGGTCTGGAAGGTCTCGCGCCCCTCCCTTCCGGGGAGGTTGGTCCGGATCGAGGTGATCTGCCCCTCCGAGACGGTGAGGTCCCGCCCGAAACCCGGCTCGGGATAGCCCATCGCCACGACATGCTCGAGCAGCTCGACTTCTCTGGAGTCGCCGAAGGAGACCGAAGTGAGGCCGTCCGCGGCGACCTTCACCAAGGCCAGGTCCCGCTCCGAGTCGGCCGCCACCAGCTCCCCAGGGTAGCCACTATCCCTGAGGAAGACCTTGATCCGCTCCGCATCATGGACCACATGCTCGTTGGTCAGGATGTAGCCGGCTGGGTCGACCACGAACCCCGAGCCGGCCACGACCGTGGGGAAGAGGAGGTCGAGGAGGGCGCACCCGCCAAGGAGGAGTCCAAGAAGGCCGGCGAAGAGCCGCCCGGCCCAAAGGGCCACCAGTCTCATCGAGTCGAGCCCCTAAAGCTTAGTTTAGAGATAGAAGAGGGCGATGACCCAGAGGAGCGAGCCAGCGATCGAGGCGATCGTGCACATCTGCTTCTTCGTGTTGAGATATGTCTCCTGATAAGCCAACTTGTAGGTCTCCGACTTGTCCTGGAGGAAGAGGACCCGGTGGACGCTCATCTCTCGCCCGCTGAACCAGGCATGGGCCCAGGCGAACGGGCCGAATAGGACCCCGCCGATCCCGCACCCGAAGTAGTTGACATCGGCCATCGCATCCGTCCGGGCCTGCTGCTGGGCCTCGAGGACCTCCCGCTCCTGGGCTGCCCCAAGAACCCCAACTAGGGCCACAAGCGTCACGGCTATCAACGCCACTGCAAGCTGCTTCCTCATCTCAGCTTGACCTCCACTTTTCCCCGCCCTAAGGCGAATTGGGGATAAGTATAGCTTACCCGGAGTGCCGAGTCAAACCACCGACCCCGCGCCTGAGCTTGACAGCCGGCCCGGCCCTCCTTATAATCCTCTTAGCAATCAATTAGTGAGACTGCTAAATGGCGGTGGAAAGTGATTGACTTTGAGCGGTTCACTGAGGCGGCTCAAGGGCTCTTCCGTGAGGGTGCGGAGCTCTTGCGGAAGCTCCGGCATAACCAGCTCGATGTCGAGCACATCTTTTATATTCTTGCCTCCGCTGAGGGGCTCGGCCGGGAGATCCTCCAGGAGATGGGGGTGCACCTCCCCGGGCTGCAGAAGGACATAGAGCTCCTCCTGGAGCGGCGGCCCGCGATCACCGGTGCGACGGGCCAGCAGATCTACATCACCCCGCGCTTGGAGAACGCGGTCCGCGCCGCAGAATTGGAGGCCGAGCGGTTGAAGGACGAGTTCGTGGGGGTCGAGCACCTCCTGCTTGCGATCAGCCGGGACTCGAACCTCGAGCTCCGGCGGGTTTTAGATAAGCACCGGATCAACCCTGAGGCGGTCTATTCCGCTCTCCACAAGGTCCGGGGCGAGCAGCGCGTGACCGACCGCTCCGCGGAGGAGCGCTATCGCATCCTCCAGAAGTATGGGGTCAACCTCACGGAGCTGGCCCGCAAGGGCGAGCTGGACCCGGTGATCGGCCGGATCGGCGAGATCGGGCGGGTCGCCCAGATCCTCTCCCGGAGGAGGAAGAATAATCCCGTCCTGATCGGCGAGCCGGGTGTGGGGAAGACGGCGATCGTCGAGGGGCTGGCCGAGCGGATCGTGGCCGGTGATGTCCCTGAGACCCTCAAGGACAAGGAGATCATCATGCTCGACCTCGCGGCCCTCGTGGCCGGCTCGAAGTTCCGGGGCGAGTTCGAGGAGCGGCTCAAGGCCGTGATCCGGGAGCTGGAGGCCGATAAGGGAAGGACGATCCTCTTCATCGACGAGCTCCACAACATCGTCGGGGCCGGGGCCGCCGAGGGGGCGATCGATGCCTCCAACATCCTCAAGACCCCGCTCGCCAGAGGCCTATTCCAGGTGATCGGGGCCACGACCTTAGATGAGTATCGCGAGCGCGTCGAGAAGGATGCGGCCCTCGAGCGACGGTTCCAGCCGGTCTTCGTCGGCGAGCCCACGGTCGAGGAGACCATCGCGATCCTCGCCGGCTTGCGGAAGAAGTTCGAGGAGCATCATAAGCTTAAGATCACCGACCGGGCCCTGGAGGCCGCGGCCAAGCTCGCTGACCGCTACATCACCGACCGCTTCTTGCCGGACAAGGCGATCGACCTGATCGATGAGGCGGCCTCCCAGCTCCGGGTCGAGCGGGGCTTCCCCGCGACGGTGAAGGAACTGGAGGAGCGGATCAAGCTCCTCGAGGAGCGCCTCCAGCGGGCAGAGGCGGGGGACGGGACCGTGGCCAAGCTAAAGGATGAGCTAGCTCGCCTCAAGGAGGAGCGGGCCCGCAAGGAACAGGAGTGGCAGGCCCGCTTAAGCCGGGACAGCGTGGTGGACGAGGAGGAGGTCGCCCAGGTCGTCTCCCGCTGGACCGGGATCCCGGTCCAGCGGATGCTCGAGGAGGAGCGGGCCCGCCTGGCGAGGATGGAGGAGTTCCTCCACCAGCAGGTGATCGACCAGGAGGAGGCGGTGAGGGCCGTCTCCCAGGCCGTCCGGCGGGCCCGGGCTGGCCTGAAGAGCGCGAAGCGCCCGATCGGGTCCTTCCTCTTCCTCGGCCCGACCGGTGTGGGTAAGACCGAGCTCTCCAAGGCCCTGGCAAGGTTCCTCTTCAATGACGAGGACGCGCTCTTAAGGCTCGATATGTCCGAGTATATGGAGCGCCACTCCGTGGCGCGGCTCATCGGCTCACCCCCGGGGTATGTCGGATATGAAGAGGGCGGCCAGCTCACCGAGGCCGTCCGTCGCCGGCCCTATCGGGTGATCCTCTTCGATGAGATCGAGAAGGCCCATCAGGATGTGTTCAACATCCTCCTCCAAGTCATGGACGCCGGTCGGCTGACCGACGGCCATGGCCGGACGGTCGACTTCAAGAACACCCTGATCATCCTGACCTCGAACATCGGGAGCGAGCTTTTGAGCGGCCGGAGCCAGATCGGGTTCGACAACGGCGAGCCGACCCAGGCTACCCTCCCCGATGAGGAGATCCGCCGGAGGGTGATGGAGGAGGTGAAGCGGAGCTTCCGGCCGGAATTCCTGAATCGGCTCGATGGGATCATCGTCTTCCGCCAGCTCACCCCGGGGGCGCTCGCCAAGATCGTCGAGCTGAAGCTGGGCGAGCTCCGAACAAGGCTGGCGGAGCAGGGGATCGCTCTGGAGGTCACGGCCCAAGCCAAGGGGCTCTTAGCGAAGAAGGGCTACTCCCCGGACTACGGGGCCCGGCCCCTTGTCCGGGTCATCGAGAACGAGCTCGAGAACGAGCTAGCCATGATGATCATCGACGGGAAGCTCAAGGAAGGCCAAGCCGTCCGGATCGACGCCCAGGGCGAGGGATTTGTCTTCACCCCCATCCTTGGTTAACATCTCCGCGAGCCGGCCTCGATCCAGATGAGGAGGTGCGCCATGCCCTACATGACGAAGAAGGAATTGCTAGAGAAGATTCAGCCCCTGAGCGACCGCCTCCGGAATGTCCAGCATGACCTAGAGGAGCTGGTCGAGGGCTCGACCGATGACGAGATGATTGATGCCGTCGAGCGGCTCGCGGTGGCCCTGGACGAGCTCGAGGAGGTCCTCAGCGAGGCGGAAGAGGAGTGAAGCTCAGCGGGGAGGGCGGATAGCTCAGCCGGGAGAGCGCCTGCCTTACACGCAGGAGGTCGCGGGTTCGAGTCCTGCTCCGCCCACCAGCCAGATGGGTTGACATCCCTAGGGCTGCCGATTAGAATCATGCTACGGGGGCGTGGTCTAGAGGCCTAAGACGCCTGGCTGTCAACCAGGAGGTCGGCG
>JBBIJD010000004.1:24777-48550 GCA_037446135.1 Candidatus Fraserbacteria bacterium | reverse complement strand
CCGCCCGGCTCAGCGCCTCCTCTGCCGTCAGCGGGCCCGGCACAATCGGGACCAGCACATCGATGCCACGGGCATAGACCTCTTCCGCCCCCTGGCCGAGCTCACCGGCGAAGCAGATCACTGGCCTCTTGAGCCTCTTGGCCGAGGCGGCCACCCCGACCGGGGCCTTCCCGAAAGAGGTCTGCCGGTCAACCCGCCCCTCCCCGGTGAGCACAAGATCAGCTCGAGCGAGCTTAGCCTCGAAGCCCAGGACCTCCTTGACCAGCTCGATCCCCGAGCGGAGCTCGGCCCCCAAGAAGGCCGCCAGCCCGGCCCCGAGGCCACCGGCCGCGCCCGCCCCGGGGAGGTCCGCTACCTCTCTCCCCAGCTCGCGGGCGATCACCCCTGCTAAGCGGGCCAGGTTCCGCTCGAGGAGGGGGACCATCTCCGGGGTGGCCCCCTTCTGAGGGCCATAGACCCTGGCCGCACCCTCAGGCCCGAGCAGGGGATTCTGGACATCACATGCGGCGAGGACCTCGACCCCTTTAAGGCGGGGCTCGAGCCCCGAGAGGTCAAGCCGCTCGAGCCTCGCTAAGCCCTCATTCCCCGGGGGAATCTCTCGCCCCTGATGGTCGAGGAGCCGGACCCCTAAGGCCTGAGCCAGCCCGGCCCCGCCGTCGACCGTCGCGGAGTCGCCCAAGCCGATGATGATCCGCTTTGGGCTCGGGGAATGGCCGAGCGCGGCCCGGACCAGCTCGCCCACGCCGTAGGTGGTGGCCTTCAAGGGGTTCCGCCGCTCTGGAGGGATGAGCCCTAGCCCTGAGGCCGCGGCCATCTCGATAACTATCGTCTCATTGTCCCCGAGGAGGCCGTAGCTCGCCTCGACTTTCTCGTCCTCACCGAGCGGGCCGCGGACCCTCGCGCTGAAGAGCCTCCCGCCGGTGGCCGCGACCAGGGCCGCGACCGTCCCGGCCCCGCCGTCGGCCAGTGGGAGGAGCTCCAGTTCCAGCTCGGCCTTGGGGAGGGCCGTCCGCAAGCCCCGAGCGATCGCCTCCGCCGCCTGAGGGGCAGAGAGCGAGCCCTTGAACGGCCCCGGCGCAATTAAGATCCTCATCCGCTCTTCAGCCCACTCCCGGTGAGCGGGACGACGGTCAGCTCGCCTGATTTGATCGACCCTCGCTCGATTAGCCTCTTCAAGCCGGCGACGGCGACCGCCGAGGTCGGCTCGACGAAGAGGCCCAGCCGGGCCAGCTCCCGCTGGGCCGCTAAGGTCTCTGCATCGCTGACGGTTACAGCCTTGCCGCCGGTTTCGCGGATCGCTCGCAAGACCTGCAGGCCACGGACTGGTCGGGCGATCCGGATTCCCTCCGCGACGGTCTCACCCGGCGTAATCTCCGCTGGCCCGGGGAGCCCCTGCTCGAAGCCCTGGGCGAGAGGGGCACAGGCCTCGGCCTGGACCGCAAATAGCCGCGGGAGCCTCATGATCACACCGGCCTTCACCAGCTCGTGGAAGCCACGATAGGCCCCTAAGAGGAAGGTCCCATGCCCGCTGGGGAAGATCAGGTTGTCCGGCGCACGCCAATCGAGTTGTTCGCTCAATTCGTAGGCGAAGGTCTTCAAGCCCTCCAAGACAAAGGGATTCCAGTAATGGCTGGCGTAGTAGCTCCCGGCCTTAGCGGCGGCCTCGGCCGCTCGTGCGGCCTCGGCCCGTGAGCCCGCGACCGGGACGAGCTCCGCGCCGTAAAGCTCGATCTGCCGGAGCTTCGCCGGGGAGGCATAGCTCGGGACGAAGATCCTGGCCTTGAGCCCGGCCCGAGCGGAGTAGGCCGCCAGGCTGGCCGCGGCATTCCCCGAGCTGTCCTCCACGACCTCCTTTATCCCCCTCTCTTTGAGGAAGCTCACCAGCACGGCCGTCCCGCGGTCTTTGAATGAGCCGGTCGGCATAAGGAACTCCAGCTTGAGGCAGACTTCGAGCCCATAGAGTTCGAGCCAGACCAGCGGGGTCAGCCCCTCCCCGAGCGAGACCCTCTCTTCAACCGGCAGCATCGCCCGATACCGCCAGAGGCTCCACTCCTTCGGCTCGAGCTTGGCCTTAGAGAAAGCCGGCCCACCCTCAAGCTCGAACGGCCCGCCGCAGTCGCAATTCCACCTCGCGGTCTCGAGCGGATATGCCCGCCCGCAGAGGGCGCACTGAAAGGAAAGGCCCCTCATCCCTCGGATGATAAGCTGCCTCTCAGAAGGGGGTCAAATGAGAATCCCTCGACCTCCGCCGGAGGGAACCGGCCTAATTCGAGCTCGGCGATCAGCCGGGCAAGCTCCTCTCTGGCCCTGGCGACGGTGGGCCCATCGAGCCAGCCCCGGCTACTTGCCTCGGCGAACTCCTCCTCGTCCAGGACGATGTATCTTCCATCGAGGAAGGCCCACAAATCGAGAAAGAGGTCCTCGATCTCCAGCCCCTCGGCGGTCCGCCGGATCGGGCAAATGATGTCGCAGTAATAGCCCACGAGCTTGCCAGTGAGGCCATAGACCTTCCCCAGGTCATGCCACTCTCCGGGGGCTACCAGCCAGATCACTCGATACTCGGGCTCCGTGAGCTCGGGGACCTGGGCGCGGAGCGAGGCCGAGGGCCGGAATGGAGCGCGGGAGACGATCAGCTTTCCATCATCGTAGAGCAGCTCCTGCTCGTAGACCGTGACCTGATCAGGCCCGGGCCCGCGCCGGTAACGGATCTTAAGCTTTGCCATCTCGCTCGGTCAGTCAGAAGGCGAATCGCAGGGCGAGCCGATGCCGCTTTGCGGCCTCCTCGGCCTTTTCCCGCAGCTCAGCGCACCAGGAGGCCCCATTCCGCCGATAATCTTCATAAGCCGGCAGGGCTTGAGGGAACTCCGCCCGCAAGAGCCCTTGGACCCGGCTCCAGACCCGGGGATAGAGGTTGAGCCGATCGAGGAGGACATAATCGACCCCTGCCGCCGCGGCGGAGGCGAACATCGCATCGATCTGCTCCCAAGAGTCTGAGAAATAGGGGAGCACCGGCCCAAAGAAGAGCCAGGTCCGGACCCCGGCCTCGGCCAGCCTCTTTAAGGCCTCCAGGCGGGCTCGGGAAGGGGAACTGAAGGGCTCGAAGGCTCGCCGGACCCGTTCATCGAGCACGGTCACGGTGAACCCGACCTCGAGCCCCTCGCGCGCCTTCAATAAGTCGAGATCCCTCAAGATTAGGGTCGATTTGGTCAAGATCGAGATAGGAAACCCTTGCCCATGACTGAGCAACTCCTCCAGGCAAGCGCGGGTGAGCTTGTAGCGAGCCTCTGTCGGCTGATAGGGGTCGGTCACCGTCCCGAAGGAGATGAGGCCCGGTGGAAGCCGCTCCAATTGCCGCCTCAAGACCTCCGGGGCATTGACCTTCACATCGACGAAGCTCCCCCAGGGCTCGCGATGGCCGGTGAACCGCCGCATGAAGTCGGCGAAGCAGTAGACGCAGGCGTGCTCACAGCCCACATAAGGGTTGAGGGCATAGTCGATCCCCGGGATCCCGGATCTGGTGAGGATGGACTTGCACTCCAGTTCAGCGATGGTGACCACCATTGGCCCCCCTCAAGCGGCCTTGGCCCTGACTCTGGCCTCCGAGCTGATCGCTTCAGCTATGCTCTGGAAGCCGTGTTCTGCCAGCAGCCGGCCCAAGCCACGGTTGAGCCGCTTGACGAGCCCGGGGCCCTCATAGATTAGGCCGGTATAGATCTGGATCAGGCTCGCACCGGCGCAGATCTTCTCCCAGGCAGCCTCTGCCGTGAAGATCCCCCCGACCCCGATGATTGGGAGCTTCCCCTGAGTCCGGCGGTGGATGTGAGCGACCACCTCGGTCGCCCTCTCTCGCAGGGGGAGGCCGCTCAGCCCTCCCTCCTGGGAAGTCAGCCGCGGGTCGCGGGTCTTCAGGCCCTCACGAGAGGTGGTGGTATTCACGGCGATAATGCCCTCGACATGGCCCTGCGAGGCCTCGAGAACCCGGTCCAACTCCTCCTCGCTCCAGTCCGGCGAGACCTTCACCAAGATCGGCTTCTTCCCACCGAGCCGGGCCCGCTCCTCGGCCAGCCTGGCCAGCAAGAGCCCGACATCCTCGGGCGAGGTCGGATCGAACTCGACCTCCGGGAGGTTGGGGCAGCTCAGATTGATCGCGAAGTAGTCGGCGTAAGGGTAGAGCCTGCGGAAGCTGTAGAGGTAATCCGCGACGATCTCCTCCCGGCCTAAAGCGGCCCCGGTAGTGAAGTTCAAATTGAGCCCCAGCGGGACCGGCCGGTCCTTTAGCCCCGCGAGGCGGGCGGCGACCCGGTCGGCCCCCTCCGAGGGGATCCCCATCCGGTTGATGATCGCCCGATCTTTCTCCAAGCGGAAGACCCGCGGCCTCGGATTCCCCCGCGAGGGGCGGGCGCTCACCGAGCCGATCTCGAGGAAGCCGAAGCCCAAGGCCGCAAGGCCCGTGACGGCCCGGCCGTCCTTATCGAACCCCGCGGCAAGGCCCACCGGGTTCTTGAACCTCAGGCCGAAGACCTCCTGCTCCAGTCGAGGGTCCTCATAGCTTAACAGGCCGTGCACGGCTCGCTGAAGCCTGGGGTGCCGACCGAGCCACTCCAAGGACGCGAGGGCAAGCCGGTGGGCCCGCTCGGGCTCGAGCCAGAAGAGCGGTCGAAGCAAGAGCCGAGACACGCCCCATTTTAGCCTGCCTCCTCGCCGCGGACCAAGCGGGGCTCGGGCGGGCTTGTAGCCTGGCAGGCACGAGGGCTAAGATCGAGCCCGACTAGACTATGGCCGGGCTCGAGAAATATCAGGCTTTCCTCATCGACTTGGATGGGGTCCTCGTCCGCGGGGGCGAGCCCCTCCCCGGCGCGGCGGAGGCCCTCCGAAGGCTGAAGGGGTTGGGGAGAGTGATCGTCCTCTCCAATAACTCAACCCGCTCACGAAAGGAGTTCGCTGAGCGGCTCCAGGGGCTGGGGTTCGAGGTCAGCCCGGAGGAGATCGTGAATAGCGCTTACATCCTCGCGCGGAGGCTCCTGGAGCTGGCCGGCCCCTCCCCGGTCTTCGTCATCGGCGAGGAGGGGCTACGGGAGGAGCTTGAGCTCGCCGGCCATCGCTTGACAGGGCCGGAGGAGGCGAGGTTTCTGGCGGTGGGGATGGACCGGGCATTGACTTATGAGAAGCTCGCTCAGGCCCTAAGGGCCCTCCGTCGCGCGGCGCGGTTCCTCGCGACCAACGCCGATCCGACCTATCCCACACCTGAGGGAGAGGTCCCCGGCGCGGGCGCGGTCGTCGGCGCGATCCGGGGGATGGGCTTCCCTCCCGAAGAGGTGGTGGGAAAGCCCGCGGAGGTCGCCTTCCGGGTTGCCCTGGAGGCCGCCGGGGTCGACGATCCCAAGAAATGCCTCCTCATCGGCGACCGGCTAGAGACAGACATCCTCGGGGCAGCCCGGCTGGGGATCGACTCGGTCCTCGTCCTGACCGGCGTCACTTCTCAAGAAGACCTGGGAAAGAGCGCGGTCCGCCCCACCTGGACCGCGGCGAGCTTAGCTGAGCTGGTCGGGATCAGGCTTGAGCCGGATCGATCTCCTCAGGGAGGTGGAGGACCCTCCCTTCCATCCCCCCGGAGACGGTGAGGATCTCCCCGGTGATGTGGCCTGCGAGCTTATCCGAGGCCAAGAAGACGATCGCTTGGGCCACCTCCTCCGGGCGGGCGATCCTCTTCAAGGCTCTGGTCTGGAGGGCACGGACCACGGCCTTAGGGTCGCGCAAAGCCCCCCGAGCCATCCTTGTGAGGGTCCAGCCGGGGCAGACGGCATTGACCCTCCCGCGGGGGACGAGCCTAACAAGCTCGTTCTTCAACGATCTCGTCAGGCCGAAGGTGATCGCGGCCTTGGCCGCGGCGTAGTCGGCGTGCCCCTCCTCGCCGAAGACCGCGGCGGTCGAGCCGACTATAACGAGCGAAGCTGTCTCGGGCCTGGTCCTCTCTAGAAGCCGGAAGAACTCCCGGGCGCAGAGGAAGACCGAGGTCTGATCCACGGCGATCGTCCTCTCCCACCGCTCGAGGCTCATCTCAGAAAGAGGCCTCGCCTCCTCCGGCCAGATCCCGGCATTCGCTACAAGCACCTCGACCCGCCCGAAATGGTGGTAAGCCTCCTGGAAGAGCCGCTCGACCTCGGTCTCTTGAGTGAGGTCGGCCAAGACGATGATCGACTCGACCGGCAACTCCTTCTGGAGCCTCTCCAGTTCGGCCGGCCTTGAATGGCCGTGAAGGACGAGCTTGGCCCCCTCCTCGGCGAAGGCCCTCGCTGTCGCTTGGCCGATCCCTCCGGAGGCCCCGGTGATGAGGACGACCTTGTCTTTCAGTCCGGTGTCCATCTAGCTAGACGAGGATCTTCCCGTCCTTGAGGAAGAGGGTCCCGTCGATCCGGACCTCCCCGCCCCGGCGGAGGTCGCAGACCATATCCCAATGGATCGCGGAGCTGTTCTTGCTCCCCGTCTCGGGATACCCCTTCCCCAGGGCCAGGTGGATCGTCCCCCCGATCTTCTCATCGAAGAGGGTATTTTTAGTGAATCGCTGGATCCCCGGATTGGTCCCGAAGGCGAACTCCCCGAGATAGCGGGCCCCCTCATCGGTCTCGAGCATCTTCAGCAGGAATTGCTCATTCTTAGCGGCTTTGGCTTTGGCGACCTTCCCGTCCTTGAAGGTGAGCTGGACATCCTCGACCTCCCGGCCAAAGAGGCAGGCAGGGTAGCTGAAGCGGATCTGGCCGTTCACGCTCTCCTCGATCGGGCCGGTGAAGATCTCCCCGTCGGGGAAGTTCTCATGCCCGTCGCAGTTCTCCCACCTCCGGCCTGTGACCTCGAGCCTGAGGTCGGTGTCCGGTCCGAGGACATGGACCTCCCTGGCCTTGTTCAGCCAGTCGACCAGCCGCTGTTGCTCCTTGGAGATGGCCTGCCAGGCCTTGATCGGGTCGGGCTCATGGACCAGACAGGCCTTATAGACAAAGTCCTCGAACTCCCGGAGCGACATCTCCGCGTCCTGGGCGAAGGCCTGGGTAGGATAGACCGTCCCGGTCCAGCGGAGCTCCTTCTTCGCCGCCCGCTCGAGGAACCTTTCGGAGAGGGGGCGCATCGCCGCTGCCCGACGGGCCTGCTTGGCCGGATCGGCATTGGTGAGCCTCTTCGTGTTCACCTCGGTCCAGACGGAGATGCTGGCATCTATCTGCTCGATGACTTCCTTCATGAATGGCGGGACATAATCGAGCTGGGCCTCACTGGCATAGGTATAGAATAGCTCCTCCGCCCCCTCCAGGCCGAGCTGGAGCCAGGGATGGGCTCCCCGCTCCAGCACATGCTGGTAGACCGCGAGCAAGAGCGGCTCGCCCGCGGGGTTCCCGTTGATCCGGACCAGTTGGCCCGGCCGGACCTCGACCGAATAGTCGACCAAGATCTTCGCGACGGCCTCGACTCGGGGATCTGCCATCTATCTTGCCTCCCTTTGCTAAGCTAAGAGTATGGACCTGCTCACCCTAGCCGAGCCGGTCCTGGGGAGTCAAGTCAAGTCGGTCTTCCAGCCCGTCCGGCCCGAAGAGGAGATAGGACCTCCCGGGCCGCGCGGACGGCCTCCAGGACCTGCTCCCGGCTCACATCGAGGTGGGTGACCAGCCTGATCCGCCTCGGCCCGATCGCGTGGACCAGGACCCCTCGCTCCCTCATCCGGGTGGCGAACTCCTCGGCGCTCATCCCGTTGAGCGAGAAGATGACGATGTTCGTCTCCACCGGCTCGAGCTCGACCCCCTCGAGCTCATTCAGCCCTGAGGCGAGGAGCTTAGCATTCTCGTGATCCTCGGCGAGGCGAGCGATATGGTTCTCCAAGGCATAGAGCCCGGCGGCCGCTAGAATCCCGGCCTGGCGCATCCCCCCGCCGAGCATCTTCCGGATACGGCGGGCCTCCTCGATGAAGGCTTGCGAGCCGAGGAGGACCGATCCGACCGGTGCACCGAGCCCCTTGGAGAGGCAGAACATCACTGAGTCGAAGCCCCGGACCAGCTCCCGGGCGGGGAGACTCAAGGCGACCGCGGCATTGAAGATCCTCGCCCCGTCGAGGTGGACCGGGATCCCTCTCGAGTGGGCGAACTCCAGGAGTTCCCGGGCTGCCTCCAGGGGATAGACTGCCCCGGCCTTCCGATTATGAGTATTCTCAATAGAGATCAGCCCCGTCCGCGAGAGGTAGTAGATCGGGGGCCTTATCGCCTCCTCCACGGCCTCCAGGGGCAGAACCCCTCGGGCGGTCCGGATCGGGCGAGGCATGACCCCCGAGAAGGCGGCCATCATCGCCAGCTCGTAGTTGAAGATATGGCAGTCGGCCTCGAGGATCACCTCATCTCCGGGACGGGTGTGGACCTTGACCGCGATCTGGTTCCCCATCGTCCCCGAGGGGACGAAGAGAGCCGCCTCCAGGCCCAAAAGCTCAGCCGCCCGCTCCTGGAGCTTGTTGACCGTCGGGTCCTCGCCGTAGACATCGTCTCCGACCTCAGCCTCGGCCATCGCCCTCCTCATCCCTGGAGTCGGCTTGGTCACGGTATCGCTCCGTAGGTCGATCATTCCTGCCAACCCTCCTTCCCGATCAAGGGGAGGAAACTGCAGGGGACCAGCTCCTCCCGGAAGATCAGTCCTCCAACTTTCTGGACCAATACCAAGTCCTGAAGGTGACGGTCCCCCGTGGGGATCACGAGCCGACCGGGGTCAGCGAGCTGGGAGAGCAACGAGGCCGGGACTTGGGGGACCGAGCCGCTGGCGATGATCCGGTCATAGGGGGCGTGCTCTGCCCAGCCCAGGGTCCCATCTCCAAGGCGGAAGTGGATATTCCGATAGCCGAGCTCACCGAGGAGACGCATGGCCCCCTCGAGGAGCTCGGCCACCCTCTCGACGGTATAGACTTCGGCAGCCAATTCGGCGAGGATCGCCGTCTGATAGCCCGAGCCGGTCCCGATCTCCAGGACATGGTGCTCCTCCTGGACCGCGAGGGCTTCGACCATCAGGGCCACGATGTAGGGCTGGGAGATCGTCTGGCCCGCGGGGATCGGGAGGGGATGGTCCCCGTAGGCGAGGTGCCAGAGCGACCGGGCGATGAAGAGGTGCCGCGGGATCTTGAACATCGCCTCGAGGACCCGTTCGTCCCTGATCCCCCGCCGCTGGAGGTCCAAGACCATCTCCCGACGGTCTCGCTCGAACTCGTCAATCATCTTCTTCGAGGTGCTCGCCCTCGCGATAGGCACGGACGATCGCTAGGGCCTCGGCCTCAGCCTCTTGGGGGACCATGATCTGGACCTCTGCCAGCCCATCGACGGTGACGGGATAGAGCGATTGCGGCCCGTGCTCGCGGATCCGGCACTTCACTCCCGAGCTCTCTAGGAGGGCCCGCACGACCTGAGCCTCGGCCTCGCCCCAGGCGCGGTAGACCGTCACATACTTCATTCTGCCCCATTGTAACACGGCCCGGCAGAGGAGCGTAAGTCCAGCTCATTGTGAACGATGACGATGCAATGGTCCGTGTGAAGGCTCTTCGGGCCAAGTGAGAGCCGGGGAAGATCGGCCATCAACGCCAGCTCCTCGGGCTGGAACTCGAGATGATCGCTCAGCACGAACCCGGGGTTCCCCGTCAGTTCGGCCCGCCGGATCGGTAAACCGGTCTCATGGAGGAGGAAGAGCTGATCCACCCTCGTCTTTACTTCGCTCAAGACCTGGGAGAGACCGCGGTTGGAGATGAAGATCCCGGGGGTAGACTCCAACTCCCTCTCGCCCCGGAGTGCCCCGCGGAGGTGAAGGGCCTTCTGGATCAGGGCGGCGGTCGAGCGCTCATCGGGGTTAAGATGCCGGAGCCGGGAGCCGATGAACCTCAAGGTGACCTGGTCCTGCAGCACTAGGTAAAGCTCGGTATCCCGCCGGAGGGCATGCGAGAGGCAGAAGGAACTGGTAACGCACCGGCAGAGGAGATCGAGCCGCCCCGCGCTCCCCGGGAGGTCGCTCAAATTGAACTCGGGTGTGATCGCCGCGCGATGACCGAGGACGATGAAGAGCCGCACGGCCCCAATCTAGCCGATCCCCGCCCGCTTGTAAAGCCGCCGCTCGAGGGCCACTTGCAAACCGGCTGGGCTTTGGTAAAATGGGGCGAACATCGGGTTTTGGTCCTTATCACCTCCTTAACGGAAGGGCTTGGCCGACCCGTAAGTGGTGCAAGTCCCGCGAGGTTGCCAGGGTTTTGCCCGCTTCCCCAGCGGGATTTTTCCCCAGCAGCTCCGGGATGGCGGCCTAGGCCGCAGGCCAAGCCCTCCCCACCTCCCCTCCTCTGGAGTGGGGATTGAAAATCGCGGCGATTTATGCTATCCTCTCCCTCGACGGACAGGAGGTGGTGGTAGATGTATTGGTGGGTCTGGCTCTTCGGCTTCTGGTTCATCTGGCTCATCACGCTGCTCGCGTTCCTCACCGGCTCCGGGGGCTATTAGCTCCTAGCTCTGCCAACTAAGAGTGGGCGCAGTCGGGCCCTCGCCCTTTAAGGCCCTTCCCACTTAAGAGGAGGTGGTGTGCATGGCCCTACGAAAGAGTTCCGTTACTCTGCTCCTCCTGCTCTTCTGCGGCATGGCCGCGGCCGTGGCTATGGCTTTCGGGCCTCAAGCTCAGGCACAGGCAGCGGAGTTAGCGGTCGTGGTCTCTACCGACAAGCCGGAATACCAGACGGGCGAATTGGTCACGATCACCGTCCGGGTCCTCCTCGGTGGGGTCCCGGTCGCATCGCGGATCGAGCTGGCCTACATCGACATCGCTTATGACTCCGGCTCGAGCTTCCGGCATTACATCACTTGGGACTTCGTCCCCGTGGCCACCGGGGTCTTCGTGGCCCGGGCCAAGGCCGGCCCGGCCGGCCTCCGTCAGGTCTATGTGGCCGCGAGCGCCACGATCACCGAGGGCTGTTGCTGTCAGACGATCTGTGCTTCCGGTATGGCCTACTTCACCGTCAAGCCGGGCTGCGCCTGCCAGCCATATTACTGCTACTACCAGCCCTGCCAACCCTGCTGGTGCTATCAGCCTTGCCAGCCCTGCCCGCAGTGCCGTCCCCCGGACTTCTTCATCAAGCACATCCTCAACCCTGCCGAGGCGCTCGGGGCCCAGATCACCTTCAGTATCCCCGATCACATCATGGGAGAGCTCCTCCGGCTCGCTGGCGGGCCAGTGACCTTCCGTGAGGCCCCGCCTCATAGCGTGATCTGGAGCTCTGTCCCCGGGCTGGGGTGGACCAACGAGCCGCTCGCGGAGCTGGGCCTGGCCCTCGACCCGGCGACGGGACGGATCAGCGGCTATCTGACGGCCACGGGCGATCTATTCGAGAGCCACTTCTTCTTCATCGAGGCCCTGAACGGGGCCGGAGAGGTGGTCGCGGGGATCTGGATCGAGATCGCCTTCATCTGATCTAGGACTAGTGGTTCAAGCCGGGCGGCTAGCTTGGATGAGCCGCCCGGTCCCTTCTCTGTTCTGCTCCGATCTGACCAAGCCAGAAAGGCCATGAGCTACAGCTCAGATGTGCAGTATGGGCAGCGACTGGCCTTGATAGGGATTTGAAAGAGGCAGTAGGGGCACTCCTTGGTCGTCGGCTCCGCCGGAGGCGGGGCCTCGGCCTTCCGCCTCAGCCGGTTGATGGAGCGGACGACCAGGAAGACCGCGAAGGCCACGATCAGGAAGCTGATGATCGTGTTCAAGAAGATCCCGTAGTTGATCGAGACCGCCCCGGCGGCCTTAGCCTCGGCCAAGGAGGGATAAGGCCCCGGCGGGCTCCCTTGTTTCAACACTAAGAAGAGGTTGGCAAAGTCGACCCTCCCCAAGGCCAGCCCGATCGGGGGCATGATCACATCGGCGACCAGGGAGGCCACGACCGCCCCGAAGGCCGCCCCGATGATGATCCCCACGGCCATATCCACTGCATTCCCCCGCAGGGCGAACTCTTTAAACTCCTTCAGCATTTCCCCCTCCTTCCAGACAGAGCCAGCTTAGGTTCTCCCCCATCGATCGTCTGTGATTTAGATCACCTTCACCGGGTGCGGAGATTTGACAAGTGCCGGACAAATGTTCTACACTTGATCCTACAGGAGGGTAACCTAAAATCAGAGTCGGCCGAGCCTAGCTCCATCGGGGCCTGGAGGAGGTCGATGGGTGATGAGGATTAATAACCTGATCCTAAAAGGACTTTCTCCTCTTTTGGGTCTCTTCCTCTTGCTCGTAGCAAATGGGCCCGAGGCCCGGGCCTTACCCGCGGGGTTCCAGGAGTTCTATCTCCCTCTCCCGGCGGACTTGGCCCGCCCGATCTTCGTGAACATCGATAACGATCCAGCGGTGAGCACGGGGATGCACTATGTAATCGGGGTCACAGCTAGTGCCGATAACACGACCGTCTACTACGACCACTGGGAGAATGGGTTGCTCACGGGGGCAGCGGGAGACCAAATCGTCAGCCTTAACAAGGGCCAGGTCTACTACTTCGAGAGCAGCAATATCCCCTCCAGCCCGAGGGGGGCCGGGACCTACTACGACGGCGGGGACCGGATCTTCGTGGCCGGGAGTTTGCTCCAACTCGTTGTCTCGATCTGGCCGGAGTCGCCGGGGACGGTCTTCACCGACGCTTGGGAGATCTACCCCCTCCAAGCGTGGGAGACCAGCTATGTCGTTCCCGTCGGGGAGAATCTCGCTGCAGCCCCGACGAATTACACTGACTTCAGCAAAGTCTGGCTCTTGGTGATGTCCGGCTCGAACGGAAATTCCATCCAGATCACCGACCCGGCAGGGCCGGGCCTCTCCACTACCCTCAATCGGGGGAAGACCGCCGTCTACGAGGTCAAGGGCGCGGGGACCACGGTCTCAGGATCCGGGAAGATCCAGGCCCAGCTCATGACTGGACGGTTCAACTCCGGTGGGGCCTCAGAGATGCGGGGCTATACCCTCACACCACGGGCCTATTGGGGCAAGAGCTATGTAGCCCCCGTCCCGAGCTGGCCGAGCAGGAACAGCTACACCAACCTCTACTTTATAATCCTAATTCCTATCAGATCACCATCAACTTCCAGGACCTCTCAGGCTCGGGCTCATTCACCATCGCCGCGGGGAAGACCAGGTCCTATCGCGATGGGGCTGGACGATACATCCCTGCCAACTCCGGGGCTTACCTCCAGTCGAGTGACACCTTCTGGGGGATCGCGGCGGGAGATACTGGCTCAGCCACCTGGGACTGGGGCTACGACCTGATCCCCACCAACTTCCTCACCACCGATAACTATGTCTCTTGGGCGCCGGGGACCTCGAATCGGACTGCCAATGGCTCGCCGGTCTATGTGACGGCGCTCAACAACAATACGGCGGTCTTCGTCGATTTCGGCCCCAACGATGGCGTCTTCGATGCCACCTACAATTTGAACCGACTCCAGTCGATCGAGGTCTACGGCAGGAATAACGATAACACCGGGATGCACATCGTGAGCACCGACCTTGTGGCCGTGGCCTGGGGTGAGAGCCCGCTCAAGGCCGGGACCGGGACACCGTATCTTGACATGGGGTATACGACGCTCCCGCTCCCGGCTGAGTGGATCGAGGTTGCCCTGCAGGTCGAGAAGAGCATCGCTCCCACCGAGGTCCAGGTCGGCGAGGAAGCGGGGTTCACCATCGTGATCAGCGTTCCAGCCGCGGCTGCCCAGGCCACCGGCGTGGACTTGGTCGATAAGCTCCCGCCGGGATGGGAGTATCTCACCGGGAGCGGGAGCCCTTCGGACCCGACTTCCATCACGGGCGACCTGAGCAGTGGTTATATACTCACTTGGGACGCGAACTGGACGATCAACCCGGGCGGGTCGCAGACCGTCCGCTTCCGCGCCCGGGCGACCCCCTCCGCTGATACGACGAATCCGAACCGGAATGTCGCCACCGCTACCGGTCAGTCACTCGGGGCGACTCTCACCGCCGACGATGATGCCTTCGTCAGAGTGAGCGCGGTCGTGCTCGCCCCTGCGGTCCGGGCCACCAAGAGCGCAACCCTAGCAGTCGATGCCGACGGGGATGGGGTCCCCAGCCCGGGAGATACACTGGAATATACTGTAGTTATCAGCAATAGCGGGACTGGCCCGGCCCAGGGAATGGTCTTCAGTGATACCCCTGACCTCAATACCAGCCTGATCGCAGGGAGCGTCGATATCTCCGCTTGCCCCGGCTGCCTCGTGACTAGTGGGAATTCCCCGGGAGATACGACCGTGGGAGTGAACATCGGGAGCCTAGCCCCTGGAGCCGCGGTGCGAATTTACTTCCGAGTCACGATCGGGACCGATGGCTTCACCAGCGTGGCCAACCAGGGGACGGTCGGGGGGACGAACTTCGGCTCATTACTCACCGACGATCCGGATACACCGACCCCGAGCGACCCAACGATCACCCCAGTGACGATCGAGCCGCCGAACTTGACGATCACCAAGTTCGGCCCGACCGAGGCGACCGTCGGCTCGCCACTCACTTACACTGGGACGCTGACCAATACCAGCGATAGCACCGCTTACAATGTTGTCCTGGTCGATTACCTCCCGAGCGGGGTGAGCTTCCTCAGCTCGAGCCATACCGCGGTCTACGACCCGGTTCAGAACACCGTCACCTGGTATCTGGGGAATGTCCCACCGGGTGCCTCAATCCCCGGCTGGGTGACGGTCTACATCTCCCCTTCGGTCCCGGATAATACCGTGCTGCATGATCTCTTCAGCCTCACCTGGGAGGACTATCTGGGGAACGACTACGGCCCAGTCACGGCCACATGGGATACCGTGGCCCATACCCTTCCCGCACTGACCCTGGAGAAGACCGGCCCGAGCACGGCAATCGTAGGGGAGCCCTTCAGCTATACGCTGAAGCTCCGGAACCTCGGCGGAACTGCAGCCACGAATGTGGTCCTCGAGGATGCCCTCCCGAGCGGGGTCGAATACCTCAGTTCCAACCCTAGTGGCTCCTACAACCCAGGGACCCACGCCGTCACTTGGAGCCTGGGGACGATCGCCCCCGGGGGGACGCGGACCGTTACCGTGACTGTCCGAGCTACAGGTGCAGGGATGCTCACCAATACCTCTAGTGTCACATGGCGGGACAATGGGAATTCCTATGGCCCGGTCACCGCTAGCTGGGATACCGAGGTCTACACTCAACCCCAACTCACGATCACCAAGTCCGGCCCGGCGGAGGCGACCGTCGATTCCACGATCACCTATACCGGGACACTGTGCAATGTCGGCGGGAGCATCGCCACAAATGTCGTCCTGGTCGATTATCTCCCTCCGGGGGCGACCTTCGTCAGCTCGAGCCACACTGCAATCTATGATCCGGAAACCAATACAGTCACCTGGTATCTCCCGGATCTCCCCCCGGGCGGCTGCATCCCCGGCTGGCTGGCGGTCTACCTCGACCCTTCCATCCCGAATAATACGGTCCTGACCGATAGGTTCAGCGTGACCTGGGCCGGCGGCGGCCCTGTTGAGGCGACCTGTGAGACGACCGTCCATACTTACCCCCTGCTGAAGGTCGACAAGGCCGGCCCGGGGCAGGCCCATCCGGGCGAGCTCCTCACCTACACCATTAGGGTCCAGAACCTCGGGGGGACGGCGGCCCAGAATGTGACGGTCACGGACCTCCTCCCGATCGGGCTCAGCTATGTCAGCTCCAATCCGCCGGGGGTTGGGACCACGGTGATCACCTGGAGCTTGGGGAGGATCCCCCCTTCTGGTGTGGCGGAGATCTCTCTCACCGTGAGAGTCGAGAGCACCGTTGGGAACAACACCACCCTGGTCGATACGGTCTCCGTCGCCTGGCAGGACGGGCTCGGGCGGAGCTTCGGTCCGGCGACAGATACAGCGGAGACGACCATTTACACGGGGCCGCAGCTCTCACTGGCCAAGTCCGGCCCGGCGGTAGCCTATCCGGGGAAGAGCTTCAGCTACACCATCGAGATCTGCAATCTCGGTGGGACCGCCGCGCTCAATGCGACCGTGAGCGATCATCTCCCCGAAGGATTAAACTATAACAGCTCCAGCCCGAGCGGCTCCTACGATCCGGGGACGCGGACGGTCACCTGGAGCTTGGGGACACTCAATGCCGGAGCCTGCCGGACCATTACTCTGACCGTGACCGTGGATGGGACCGTCCCGGACGGGACCCCGTTGGTGGACATTGCCGAGGCCCTCTGGCGCGATGCCGCGGGGAACGACTACGGCCCGGTGAGCGATGATTGGGAGACGATGAGCCATACTTCACCGACCCTCGTGATCAGCAAGATCGGGCCGACGAGGGCTTACCAGGGCGATCAACTAACTTATACCATTGAGGTCTGCAACCTCAGCGGGACCACGGCTGAGAATGTAGTCCTCCAGGACCTCCTGCCGATCGGCCTTGACTATCTCAGCTCCAACCCTCCGGGGACATACACTGATGGGGTAGTCACTTGGGACTTGGGGACGATCGCGCCCGACGAGTGCAGCTCGGTCTCCCTGACGGTGAGAGTGGCCTTCGGCCTCCCCGCGGGGAAGGTCCTCGTGGACTCGGCCTGCGCGGTCTGGCAGGACCCCGGTGGGGGCGGCTACGGCCCGAGCTGCGCTACCGCCGAGACGCGGGACGATCCGGCCCTGGTCGTGACCAAGGAGGACCTCCTCGATGCCGTCTATCCCGGCGGGACGGTCACCTACACTGTCACCTACCAGAACCTCAGCGGGACGATGCTCACTGGGGTGGTGCTCACCGAGACCTACGACCCGAATGTCACATTCGTCTCAGCCGCGCCTTCTCCGGACCCTGGCACGGACGATCAATGGACGATCGGGAATCTTGCACCGGGGGCTGCGAGAACGATCCTCGTGGCTGTCCGAGTCGCCCCAGGGCTCCCCAACGGGACGATCCTCCATGATGAGGTCCGGATCACCTCTGCCGAGGGGGCCGAAGCCGACGATTCCGAGGCCACGACGGTCGTGGCCCTCAACTGCGCTGGGTTCGACCCTCCTGGGGGGATTTGGGTCGGCGATGTGAACCAGGACGGGAGGATCGACCTGGCCGATGCCCAGCTCATCGCCCAGTTCGCCCTAGGGCTGGCGAGCCCCACGCCGATCCAGAAGGGCGTGGCCGATGTGGCCCTCCCGTTGGGTGTGATCGATATCCGCGATGCCATCAGGGTCGCGGAGTATGCCCTCGGGATCACGCCCCCTTACTGCCCGCCGGGGTATCTCGCGGAGACGGGCGGGAGCGGGGCCGAGCCGCCCCCGTCACTTCAGGGGATGGGGAGGGCCGCGGGAACTATCACGCTATCGGTGGAGGAAGCGAGCGGGGCCAAGCTCCTCCTCCGGGCCGCGCGGCCCCTCCTCGGGCTACAGGTCGGCCCGATGGGTGCTCTGCGGTTCGATCCCAAGGCGATCCAGCTCGAGGCTATCCGTGGGCTCGGGCCGTATCGGGTCCTGGTGAGCCAGATCGATAACGAGCATGGCGAGGCGCGATTCATGCTCCTCGCGCTCGGTGAGCCCCAGGCGGGCGAACTCCTGGAGATCGAGCTCGCCGCTCCCCCGACTGGGGAGGCGCTCGCTAAGCTCAGTCTGAGCGCGGACCTGGCCCTCGATGCTCAAGGCCAGGAGGTCGCTGTGGCCCTCATCACGATCGGCACGCCGCCCCCGCTAGTGCTCGAGCGGGCCTTCAATGTCCTGAGCCCGATCAGCCAAGCGGCGCGGTTCATTGCCCTCGGCCAGGGGATCGAGGCGGTCCGGGTTCAGGTCTTCGACCTCGCGGGACAGCGGGTCTTCGAGAGCGGCTGGACCGCTGGAGCGAGTCTCGAGTGGGGGCTGCGAAACGACCGCGGCCAGCCCGTGGCCAATGGGGTCTACCTCTACTTGATCGAGGTCCGAGGCTACAGCGGTGAGACCATCCGGAGCCGGGTCCAGAAGCTGGTGATCCTAAAGTAAGGCGAGCGAGGGTGATATGCATTACTCACGGGGCCTGGAGTGCCGCTGTAGACTGGAAATCAAAAGGAGGGGCGATGGTCGTCCGCTCGAGGTTGGCGATCCCGGCGGTCATGGCACTCCTTCTGGCTTCGGTCCCTGGCCTCGCCGGGCTGGTGCTGCGGGTTAACACCATGCCCGATCGGTATGCCTGGGCGGGGGAGGAGCTGATCCTCTGGGGGAATGCCGAAGGGGCCGGCCCGCTGAGCTATACCTGGAACTTCGGGGACGGGAGCCCGCCGGTCTCCGGCCCGGTCAGCCAGGACTATTACATCCCTGCGACCCACACCTATGTCAACCGGCCGGGGGAGACCTTCTCCATCTATGTCGCCACCCTCACGGTCAGCGATGGGATCAATCTAGACACCGATCGGGTGAAGATCGGGGTCATCGACTCCAGCGCGCTCACCCCGGCCCAGGTCCTTCAGGTAAAGGTGAACATCGCTATCGAGGACGGGCTCCGCTGGCTCTATTTGATCGCCATGCCCTATGTCGTCGGCGAGCTGCCCCTCGATGATAATGATTGGACTTTAGCCATCTTTGCCGAGGCGATCCTTGCCTACGAGATCCAGGGCCATCTCCCGACAGCCGACCCCGATGAGGACATCTACACCGAGCTGGTCCAGGTCGGGCTCGACTATATCTTCTCCCATGCCCAGAGCGAGGCGATGGAGGTCCAATCCGCCGGAGATCCCGATACTGACGGTGATGGGCTGGGCCTTTACTTCGCGGTCGAGGGCTCCTCGCCCCTTTATACTACAGGGATCGCTATGACGGCGATCGTCGCCAGCGGCTGCCCCGAGTGCAGGGTTGAGGTCAGCGATTCGCCGGTCGATCTCCCGGGCTCGCTCGTCGACGGCTGGACCTACCGCGAGGTGATCCGGGATGCTGTGGACTATATCGCCTATGCCCAGAACGAGGCCCGCTCCACCGAGGGCTATGAGCGCGGCGGCTGGAGGTATAGGCCGAACTATGATTCGAGTGACAACTCCGTCTCCCAGTGGCCGCTCCTAGGGCTGATCTATGCCGAGGAGTGGGGCCTTGAGACGCCCCAGTTCGTCCGCGATGAGCTGGAGTATTGGATCGGCCATATCCAGGATCCCAGCGATGGAGACGGGAATGACGGCGGCTCATGGTATCTGTCCGGAAGGGAGACGCGGATCAACATCGCCATGACCGCGGCCTTGCTCCTCGAGATGTATTACTGTGCGGATAATAAGTTCACCCCGCGAGCCAGGGCCGCGATCGACTATATCTCCCGGAACTGGGAGGTGCCCGAGGACAACTCTGGGATCGCCATGAATAAGGGGAGCCCTGAGAACGAGAATAAGACGAATTATTATGCGATGTATGGGGTTGAGCGGGCCTTCCGGCTCCTCGGGATCCAATACATCAATCCGCTCGACGATCCCGGCGGGCTCGATTGGTATGTGGACTATGCCAGCTTCCTCGTCGAGACCCAAAACACTGATGGGAGCTGGCCGGACGGGGAGTGGACCCTCGGGAATGTCCCGGGGAGTGGCAGTATCCTAGCGACGATCTGGGCCATCCTCATCCTCACCCCGACACCGCTCTTCCCTGAGGAGCCGCTCATCCTGGCGGAGAAAGGCGACTCCCTCCTCCACGATGCCGATGGGGACGGGCTGGCAAGCCCCGGCGATACCCTGGAATATACCATCACGATCAGCAACCTTGGCGAGGTCGCGGCCCTCGATCTGGCCTTCATCGACTCGCCGGACCCGAATACAACGCTACTCCGGGAGAGCTTGGATCTCTCCGACTGCCCCGGCTGCACCGGGGCCCTCGGCCCGCCGGTCACCGTGACCTTCGGGCTCCTCCCTCCGGGGGCGACGGTGACGATCCGCTTTCAGGTCGAGATCAACGCGATCCTCCCGCCCGGAACCTTCGCTGTCGCCGATCAGGGGATGATCTTCAGCACGAACTTCCCGCCGGTGCTGACCGACGACCCTGACTACCCCGGCGCAGAGGACCCGACGGAGACGCTGATCTCCCATGTGGTCTGCGTCATTGATCCTGACGGCCATCTCTTCTCCGCTGGGGATGTAAATCAAGACGGGGTGGTCGATCTCGCCGATGCTAGGCTGGCGGCCGACTTTGCCCTGGGAATCCGCCTCCCCGAGACGGCCCTCCAGCGCTACCTCGCGGACCTCACCGCCCCCTTCGGGGCGATCGACATCCGCGATGCCGTGCTGATCGCCGAGATCGCCATCGGCATCCGCCCGGGCTGCCCGGAAGTGGGCGGGGCGGTCGTGCCCTCTCGGACTGAGCCCGCGAGTGGTCGGCCTGTGGGGCTCTCATTGGGCCAGTATTCCCTCCCTCCCGGCGGGAGGGGGACGATCCAAATCTCCAGCGACCGTAGTCTAGGCGGGGTCCAGGTCGGCCCAGTGGGGAGCTTGGCCTTCGATCCCACGGTCCTTAGGGTAAGGGGACTGGAGGCGGTCGGACCATATAAACTCCTGGCGAGCGCGATCGATAACTCTGTGGGGGAGGTGAGGTTCCTCATCATCTCTGAGGATCGGCGGAGCGGGGGCGGTGGGCCGCTCATCGAGCTGCAGGTCGAGGCCGTCGGCCTGATGGGCCAAGCGAGCCCCCTGAGGCTTGAGCCCGACCTCATCCTGGACAGTAGCGGGCGGAAGCTCATCCCCCAGGCCCAGGTCGAGGAGGGGCTGCTCCGCCTCGAGGGCCTGGAACTAGCAGGAGTCCGTGCTCTCCGGCTTGTGGGAGGCCAGGTCCGATTCACCGTCCTCGGCCGGGGGATCAGCGGGCTCGAGCTCCGGGTCTTCGACCTCTCCGGGCGAGAGGTCTTCACCAGCGGCTGGGTCCCCGGAGGCAGCCTTGACTGGAATTTAATGGATCGGCGCGGCCGAGTCGTGGCCAATGGGGTCTATCTCTATCTCATTCGCGTCCGGGGGGTGGACGGGAAGATCGTGGTGGACAGGATTAGGAAGGTCCTGGTCTTGCGATGAGGGGAGGTGTGCGATGAGGCGATTCGGCTGGCTCTTGCCGTTAGTCTTGGCCCTCGGCCTCCTCAGCGGTTGCCAAGGGCCGGGGAATGTGAAGCTCAAGGTGACTGAGGTGAGCCTCGCCCCGGGCGGGACGGGGACGGTCGCTATCAAGGCCATTAACCCTCCCGACCTAAAGACGATCCAAGTCGGTCCGGCGGGGGCCTTCACCTTCGACCCGACGGTGATCCAAATCACAGATGTCCAAGGACTCAACGGTTTCCAGGTCCTCTCCGTGACGATCAACAACCTCAGCGGGTATGTGCGGTTCGCCGCTGGCTTCCCCGGGGGGTCGCTCGGACCGATCTTCAATCTCTTCGGCGGGACCGAGCTCGGGCTCGTCGAGTTGGAGGTCCAGGCAGTCGGGGCGAGCGGCTCAAGCTGCTCGCTGGCGATCACGGCCGTCGATGTCCTGGCTGATCGGAATGACAAGGACATCCCACTCGCGGGGATCATTCCAGGAGAGGCAAAGGTGAGGTGAGGGAGATGCGTCGCCATCTTCTGATAATTGGCTTGCTACTGCTCGGCCTTGGGGCTACGGCTCAGGCGATGGAGCTCGAAGGAGACTTCACCGCGATCTTGGCCGGCGAGCCGGTCTTGGTGGAGAGCGAGGCCTCCAAGTTCTGGTTCGATATGGAAGGGGTCCTCAATCTCGATCTCTACCTCAGCGGCCTATGGATCAACAATACGACCGTCCTCAGCATCGGTGGGCTTCAATTCTCCCGGCTCAGTTGGGGCTTCCAGAACGGGGTCGCCCTAGAGGACACCTTCATCCTTGCCCCGAATATCATCGAATTCGACGATGATCTGTTGAATACCATCGTCTTCGCCAGCCCCGACACCGGCGGACTCGTCGGGGTCCCACTGGCCCTCTTCTTCCAGGACCCGGTGAGCGGGTTCGACCTTGCCAGACTCCTCAGCCCGACGCTCACCGGCCCGCTGATCTTCCGGAAGAAGGTCGTCGACTTCTGGCTGGCCCTGGGCGGGGTCCTGTTCGAGACCCATCTGCTCTTTGCCGACCTCGGCTCACCGCAGACGCCGAACTTTCAGATCGGCGGGATCTTCGAGGTCTCGGGGTATACCCCCGTAGCGCGATTGTCCGCTGCGACCTACATCGGTGCTCGCCAAGGCGGGGAATGCTTCGGCGTCTGCAAGCCCGAGGAGCGGCTCCTCGCCGGTCGGGTCGTCGAAGGGCTAGCCCTGGAGGAAGAGAAGCTCTCTCTTGTCGGGCTGAAGCTCCTCGGGGGTGAGCACGCCCTCCGGCTGACCCTCGAGCTGAGCGACGGGCTCCCCCGACTCTCCAAGCTGGAGGTTGAATCCCACTTCTCCTGGCGGGGGCTGCAAATCGAGTATCTCGCCCGATTCGCCGCTGGCCTCGGCCTTGTCCAAGAGCAGCTCAGCCTCGCCTGGGAGAGGGACAGGCTCAAGCTCAAGGTCTTGCTCCTCGACAATACCGGGGCCTTCAGCTTCCCCTATAAGCAGCTTGTGGCGGAGTTCGCGGTCGGGAAGCTCGAGGTGGAGAACCTCTTGCTCCTCTCGCCCGAGGCCGGGCTGGCCGACCGGCTGACCGCTAGCCTCGAGCTGGAGAGCGGGCTCAGCTTGGTGAGCACCACGGAGTTCCTCGGTGGGGGATTCTACAGCCAGCGGCTCGGGCTGAGTCGAGACTGGGACGGCCTCGTGCTCCGCGGGGATGTCACCTTCCGCACGGGGTTCATGCTCGGCGCAAGGCTGCTGCTCAAGCTGGAGTTCTAGCTTGAGGTCCCCCGCTTCCAATGGTTGCGGTCTCCCCCGCCGTCCGATATCCTTGGCAAGGGTAATATTCCTTCTTCAAGGGGCAGAGCATCCTCCCCAAAAGGAAGGGGGGTCCGTGGAGCGAAGCAGGGATTGGCTCGCACAAGCTGAGAGGGATCTGGGGCTTTCTGCCCTGGCCTTGAAGGAGGGGTATTATGAATGGGCTTGCTTTTCTGCTCAGCAGGCCGCGGAGAAGGCAGTGAAAGCCTTCTTCCAATCCCTTCATCGGGAGGCCATCGGCCACTCGATCAGCGAACTGTTGAGAAGCCTGCCAAAGGGGTTTCAGCCCCCTCCCGAACTGATAGAGAAGGCCATAATCCTGGACCGGTTCTATATCCCTACTTGCTATCCCAATGCCTTAGAGCGCGGGGCCCCTAAGGATTACTACCTTCAGAGGGATGGTAAGGAGGCCCATGCCTATGCCGGAGAGATCATCAAATACTGTAAGGATCTTCTCGGTGAACGGTGAGAGGCTCATGGAGAGGCTGAAGGCGAGGGCCATCACCGGGGCGAGAGGGACCCCCGGATCAAGAGGGTCGTCCTCTTCGGCTCCTTCGCCAAGGGGACCTACGCTCCGGGGAGCGATATCGACCTTCTGATCGTCCTTGAGGAGGATGAGCGGAGGTTCATCGACCGGATTCCCGAGTTCATGAAGCTCTTCCTCGGGTTAGGGGTCGGGGTCGAGCCCTTCCCCTACACGGAGGGCGAGCTGGAAAGGAGAGAAGAGGAGCCGTTCATCCGGGCGATCCTGAGAGAGGGATTAACCTTGTATGAAGCAAAGGGCAGATGAGCCCCGCGGGAGATCAGGGAACGAGGGCGGCTGACCTCCCCCGAGGGTGCCGCTTTCCGGCGGACTGACCTTAGAGGTCATCCCTGCCTCCCCCTCCTTACATTAACCTCAAAGCAAGCCCGAAAGGGGGAAGAATGCAG
>JBBIJD010000004.1:17884-24677 GCA_037446135.1 Candidatus Fraserbacteria bacterium | reverse complement strand
GTGATCCAAGCCGCCAACCCGGAGCAGCCGGTCTTCAAGGTCCTAGCGGACGGTGTCCGCTTGAGCGGACTGGCCATTGAGGGCGGGAGTGCGGGGATCGAGCTGACGGGCACGAAGGGTGCTAAGCTCGTTGCCAATGAGGTCCGCGGGAGCAAGGTCGGGCTCGTCCTCCGCGGGGCACGAGAGAGCTTGCTCCAGGGGAATAAGCTCCAGGCGGCAGAGGTGGGGCTGGCCATTGAGGCCGCCTCGGGGAATAAAATCATCGGGAACGAGGTCTCAGGCGGGGAGCTCGGCCTCCTCCTCTCCGGCTCTCAGGGGAACGAGCTGAAGGGGAACAGGATTGAAGGCCCGACGGGCGCTCAGCTCCGGGATTCCCACGAGAACAGCTTCCTCAAGAATACTCTCTTGGGCTCTGAGCGGGGGCTGGTCCTCGACCGCTCAGGTGGGAATCTTTTTAAGGGAACTGAGCTGCTCGGGGGCTCGGAGAGCCCGCTCGTGGTCCTAGGAGAGGCGGTCGAGGACTGGCTCCAGGAGATCGATACCACCAACAGGATCGGAGGCCGGCCGATCTACTACCTCGTGGGCCAAAAAGACCTGGAGATCACGCCAGCGCTGAACCCCGGCTATCTCGCCCTGATCCGGTGCAGGAACATCACCGTCGTCGGGCTCGATCTCCGGGCCGCCGGGATCTCGATCATCGAGTCCGAAGGGGTGGTTCTCCGGAATAACCGGCTCTTCGGGGCCGAGGTCGGGCTCCTCCTCTGGCGGACCAAGAGCAGCCTCCTCGAGGGGAACAGTATCTCCGGCGGAGAGGTCGGGATCTACCTCCGCGACTCCCTGGGGGAGATCCTCTCCCGGAATAAAGTGAGCGGGAGCACCTTTGGGGTCCGCATCGCCGGCGGGGGCGGCCACCTCCTGGAGGGGAACGAGGTCTCCGAGGCCCAGCAGGGGGTCGTCCTCGAGGGGTCGGATGGGAACCGGCTCAAGGGGAATATCATCCGCGGGAGCAAGGAGTATGGCCTCCTCCTCGATGGGGCGAGCGGGAACACCGTAGAGGGGAACGAGCTTCTCGGGAACTGGGTCGGGATCTTCCTCCAGGATGCCAAGGCCAACTCGATCGTCGAGAACCGGGCCAGCGAGGGCCAGTATGGGCTCTATCTCGCCGGCTCCTCAGGGAACGAGATCACCGGGAACGACCTCTTGGGGAACGCGCGGGCCGGACTCGGCGGCTCACTCGAGGGGAACAAGGTTGGGGAGAACAAGGGTTGAGCCCTGACTCCATTCTATTGCCCCATTGATGTTTGTCCAAGAGAGCGGGTGGCTGAAACTGCCTCCTTGATAAGCCTCAAAAAACCGGGTAAGATAACCTTGGGATGAAATCAGCGACATTTCATAAGATCTACATCAAGGATAGCCGGAACATGAGCGAGGTGGAGAGCAATGCTGTCCACCTTGCCTTGACCTCCCCCCCATATGTAACTACCACAATGTGCGAAGGGCAAATCTTCCCTTTCCAACAATACCTCGATCTGCTAGAATCAGTTTCCCATGAAATATGGCGAGTCCTAGCTCCAGGCGGGCGGTTTTGTCTGAACATTGCCGATATCCGCACGAAATACCTGGAAGGACACGAAGGGAAGCTCTACCGTGCTCCTCTGAGTTATGAGGCTTTTCGCATCTTGCTAGATTTGGGTTTTCGCTATCTTGACACTTGGCTTTGGCAGAAGGGCTTCAATCGTAACTTCGGCGGGCCCCTGCTCGGCTCTTATCCTTATCCGACCACCATTTATAACAATGTATATTTCGAATACATCCATGTCTTTGAAAAACCGGGGAAGCGCCTGGTGTCTAAGGAGCAGAAGGAGGCCAGCCGTCTTTCTCTGGAGGAGTGGAAGGAATATGTCCAAAGGATCTGGCACATCCCTACGGAGACCGAGAAGTTCAAACTCCATGATGCAGTCTGGCCAGTAGAGATCCCCAGAAGATTGATCAAGCTCTATTCTTTTGTCGGTGATACAATTCTAGACCCCTTCGGAGGGACCTGCACCGCGACTCTCGCGGCGATGGAGTTAGGTCGTTCAAGTATCTGCTACGAAATCAACCCAGAATATGTGCCAGTGATCCGCAAGCGACTGAAGCTCGACTTGGAGGAGAACGGCAGTCTCGGCCTCGATCTGCGCCGCCCGCAAGTGGAGATTGTCGTCAAAGAGCCAGAGCTCTCCGGGGAGGTCCAAGCCCGGTGAAGCGAGTGGCTTTCAAACAAGGTCAAATTCCTCTGGCTCCCAATCATCCAGGCACAACCTCAATCGAGGTTGTTCAGAAAGCCCGCTACTTGCGAACCAGGCATATCGACCTTGCTAAGGGACGCTTCCAACAGAAAGAGGGGATGCTCCAAGCTCTTAACTTGATTAATGGGAGTGGCCAACTCACTCCACACGGCCGGGAGGTTCAAGGTTACTTGGAGCGAGTGGATGAGCTAGTCGAGGCCGTCATTAAGAAGCTGCGGAAGACCACTGAGATCTCAGGGAAAGGGAAGCAGTATAGGCTCAAATCCGGCGCATTCTATCGAATCCTAGAGCTCGATGTCGAGACTGTTCTACAAAAGGTTTGCAGAGCCTATGGATTGAAATACAAGATCAATCCAGCTGCTACGAAGCCCCCTTCCTTCCTCCTGCCCGATGGACAGGTATGGGTCCTCTCACGCCAAGTAGACGTCTTGATCCCCGAGAATGATGATTACCTTGACCCTTCAGTAATTATCGAGATCAAGGAATTCTGGGGGGAGAAGCAGGGCGGAAGCAAAATGTCCGATATGGTCTATGAGGCTCAACTGCTGGGGATAGAACTGCAAGCCTTGCGCCAGAAGGGAGTAGCGATAAGGTTCTACCTTGTGCTTAATGGCCGAGAGCAATGGGGATATCGTAAGGGCGATTTGCGCAAGTTGATGGACATAATGGCGCTCGGCTATCTAGACGGTGTCTTCACGCCCCAGGATTTCGTGGCTTTCGAGAAACTGCTGGAACAAGACCTTAAACAGGCGAGCCAGCTAAAAAAGGTGCGAGCAAAGGATGGTTGATCTGGCCACCCTTTGGCTTCGTTGGTAGCCACAGGAAAGGGGATTTGTGCCTTCGGCGTCGGTTGTGGTGTTTCGAAAGGAGCAGGCGTTCCTATAGGCGACGCGATCATGATCGAGGCATTTGATTATATTATGGTGATGATAAGCAGCTTCGCCCCCAAGGGAGAGCCCGGTCGGATTGACGATACTGAACCCGGTGGTGGTGAGGACCGTGGCGGACTGGAAGAAGCCGAGGAGAAAAAGGGGCGCTGATGTCCGATCTCATGGCCTGAGGTCAGCTCCAGCCGGTTGACTTCCATTCCTAGCTTTGTTACCATGTGGGCCACCCAGGGGTGAGCGTGGAATGTATATCATCATCGTCGGGGCCGGGGCGATCGGGACCAATCTCATCGAGCTCGCCCTTAAAGACAAGCAGAATGTGGCGGTGATCGAGCGGGCCCCCCAGCGGGCGGAGGAGATCAGCCGCCGCTACGATGTCTTGGTCGTCCAGGCCGATGCCGCCTCCGCGGAGGCGCTGAAGGAGGCCCATGCCGAGCGGGCCGATGCACTGATCGCCACTACTCGTGACGACGCCACGAACCTGATGGCGATCTTCCTGGGGAAGGAAGAGGGGATCCCTCACCTGGTCTCCACGGTCAACCATAAGGAGCACTTGGCCCTCTTCCAAGAGCTGGGGGCCACGACGATGGAGAACCCCGAGGAGATCGTGGCTCTCCACCTCTACAATTCGCTCAAGCGGCCCCAACTCGTCGATCTAGTGACCCTCGCCGGAGGGGCCCAGATCTTCAAGGCGACCGTCACGGAGAAGTCTCCCCTGGTAGGAAGGCCGCTCCGCGAGAGCGGGAAGCAGGGGAAGATCCCGCAATATACCTTGATTATCGCTGTGGAGCGGGAGGGAAAGCTCCTCATCCCCTCGGGGAACACCGTCCTCCAGGCCGGTGATCTGATCACCGTCTTCTCCAACGAGCGGGCCACTGACGAGCTGGTGAAGCGGTTCACCGGCTAGTATGAGACCTCGCAGATCCAGCTTAGCCATTAATGCCCCGATCGTCCTGCGCGACCTCGGGCTCCTCATCCAAGTCGTGAGCCTGATGGCCCTGCTCTCCCTCCCTGTGGCCCTGTTCTTCCGAGAGTATGAGGCGATCGTGCCACTGTTGCTCACAGCCGGGGTCGCCTTCGTCTTAGGGTTCGGGACCTACTGGCTCTTCCGCCAGGCTGGGGAGACGACCCTCGCCCAGGGGATGATCATCTCCGCCCTGGGCTGGCTCATCGTCCCCCTCCTCGGGTCCCTCCCGATCTATCTCATCTCCCTCCGATTGGCTCAGGCCCAGGGGCCGGAGGTGGCCCGGACGATCGCCGAGTTCACCAAGCCACTGAACGCCTTCTTCGAGGGGATGTCCGGCTATACTGGGACGGGGCTGACGATGGCCCTCCGCCCGGAAGACCTCCCCAAGACCTTGCAGTGGTGGCGCTCATTCATGCAGTGGATCGGGGGAGTCGGGGTGATCCTCTTCATGCTCGCCCTCGTCACCGGCCCCGGGGCCCACACCCTCTACTACGCCGAGGCTCGCCAGGAGAAGATCCATCCGAGCATCCGTTCGACTGTCCGGACGATCTGGTGGATCTTCCTGCTCTACACTGCCGGGAGCGCCCTCCTCCTCTGGGCCGTGGGGATGCCCCCCTGGGATGCGATCAATCATGCGATGACCGCCCTGGCGACCGGGGGGTTCAGCACAAGGAGTGATTCGATCGCCTTCTACAATAGCGCCAAGATCGAGCTAGCTACCATCTTGGTGATGATCCTCGGGGCCCTCAGCTTCGCTGTCCACTACCAAGTCTTGCGCAACCGGAGAGCTAAGGCCTTTTGGGAGGACCCCCAAAGCCGGTGGTTCCTGATCTTCTCCGCTTCAGGGGCCATCCTCTTAGCGCTGGAGTGCCTCCTCCGGCTCCCCCCGCTGCTGGCCCTCCGCCAGGCAGCCTTCCAGTTCATCAGTGCCCTCTGCACCGCGGGGCTGCAGTCCGTCACGACCGGGGAGCTCGAGAGGTGGAGCGAGACCGGGAAGCTGATCCTCGCCCTGGCGATGGTCTTCGGTGCGGCCGCCGGTTCGACCGGCGGGGGGATAAAGACGATCAGGGTATTGATCCTAGCCTGCGGGGTCCGCTGGCATTTGCGGCGGCTCGTCTCTCCCCGGGACATCCTGGTCCCATTCAGGCTCGGAGGGCATTCCCTCAAGGATGAGGAGGCCTATGCTCGCCTCACTGAAGCGGGGATCCTCTTTATCCTCTGGTGGCTCTTCCTCGCGGTCGGTGTGGCCGTCCTCCTCCACACCGCCCCGGAGGGCTTCAGCCTGGGAGACATCATCCTCGAGGTCGCCTCTGCTCAGGGGAATGTCGGCCTCTCGACGGGTCTGACCGGCCCGGGGCTCTCTCCGGCGGCGAAGCTGATGCTCTCCTTCAATATGTGGCTCGGGCGGCTGGAGATCATCCCGATCCTGCTCCTCCTCCGGGCGATCTTCCGCGGGCTTGATTAATAAGGCTGCGTCGGCTATCTTGAGGAAGAGATGGAGCGGTATTACTACATCGAGACCGATGGGATGGTCTACCTCGTGGAAGAGGAGGGCCGGCTCCGCTTCCCCCGCTCGCTCGAGGGGTTGGGCTTCAAGGTCGAGGTGAAATGGCCCTTGATCATCGAAGGGAAGGAGGTCCTCTTCTCCAAGCCGAAGATCGATTACTACCCCGAGGCTTGGTGGCCGAAGGATAGGATCCCACTGCTGGACGAGGCCGATCCCTTAGTCCGTGCCGCGGTCCACCTCTCCCTCCCGCGAGTGGTCGTCGAGGGGGTAATCGTCGAGGGGGGGAAGATCCTGCTGGTGAAGGCCAGTCGGGGCTTCTTGAAGGACCTCTGGAACCTCCCCGGCGGCTTTGTCGGCTATGGCGAGGCCCCCGCGGAGGCCGTAGCGAGGGAAGTAACCGAAGAGGTCGGGGCTCCCTGCCGGGTCGGGCGCCTCCTGGGAGTAGAGAGCTTCGTCGGGAAGAAGAGCTACATGCACTGGCACATGTTCTTCTACGAGGTCGAGCTCTTGGGGAGTGAGTTCCAGCCCGCGGCGGACGAGATCGTGGAAGTGAAGTGGTTCCCCCTCAAGGAGGCGGTCGAACTGCTCGGGGACCGGGTGATGAGCCGGAAGATCAAGGAGTTGTTCATCCAAGCCTGAATTAAGAAGGAGGCAGAAAAGGCTATGAGAGTGAAAGGCTTTGTTGTCTTGCTCGGGGCTTTGGCGGGCCTCTTCGCGATCGGTGTCGGTCTTCCCGTCGGGGTCGCTCAGGCTCGGGAGGTAGGAGCGGGGCTAGGGCTCGGAGTCGGGGTGAAGGTCCCGTTGGTGATCTTCGGCCAGCTCCGCCTCCCGGGGAACTTCGCCTTCGAGGCCGGCTTGGCCGGGACCGGCCCGGGCATCTTCACGGCCAAGCTCTACACTCACGAGATTGAGCTCTTTAAGCTGGCCCTCGAGCCCTTCATCGGTGCCGGGGTCGCCATCGTCATCTTCCCCTGGGGGATCGCCACCGGTCTCTTCGCCCTCGTCGGGCTGGAGTACCATCTCCCGAAGACCCCTCTCAGCCTCTTCGGCGAGCTCGGCTTGGCCCTCGACCCGACGGACCCTCCCCGGCTCGGGCTGGGGGCCGACTTAGGTGCGAGGCTCGACTTCTTCTAACCTCGGGCTT
>JBBIJD010000004.1:0-17784 GCA_037446135.1 Candidatus Fraserbacteria bacterium | reverse complement strand
GGCTTGGTGGGCGAAGCAGGATTTGAACCTGCGACCTCCTGCGTGTGAAGCAGGCGCTCTCCCACTGAGCCATTCGCCCTGAAAGTTATTTTAGCGCCCGGCTGGGCTGGAGTCAACCCAACCTGACCTGATCTAGATCATGGCCCTTGGGGAGGGGCTTAGGTAGAATCAAACTGAGGAGAGGAGATGAGCATCCGGAACTTGGAGAGGATCTTCGCCCCGAGGCGGATCGCCGTGGTCGGGGCGAGCGATGATCCCGGGAGCGTCGGCTATACGGTCCTAAAGAACCTCATCGGCTCGGGCTTCGCTGGGGTGGTCTATCCAGTGAACCTCAAGCGGGAGAGCGTGATGGGGATCGCGGCCTACCCTTCCCTGAAGGCGATCCCCAAGCAGGTCGACCTCGCGATCATCGCCACCCCGGCCCGGACCGTCCCGGATTTAGTCGAGGAGTGCGGCCAGGCTGGAGTCCTGGGGGTGATCATCATCTCCGCGGGGTTCAAGGAGATCGGCGAGGAGGGTCGCCGGCTCGAGGAGGAGATCCTCAAGCGGGCCAGGCCCTACGGTGTCCGGATCATCGGGCCGAACTGCCTGGGAGTGATCGCCCCCCATATCAGGCTGAACGCCTCCTTCGCTGCCGCGATGCCCCAGCCGGGGAATATCGCCCTCATCTCCCAGTCCGGGGCCCTCTGCACCGCGATCCTCGACTGGTCCCTCCGCGAGGGGGTCGGCTTCAGCCACTTCGTCTCGATCGGCGATATGATCGATGTCGACTTCGGGGACCTGATCGACTACTTCGGCTCGGACCCCCGGACGAGGAGCATCCTCCTCTACATCGAGAGCCTCACCAATGCCCGGAAGTTCATGAGCGCGGCCCGGGCCTTCGCCCGGACCAAGCCGATCGTGGTCGTCAAAGCCGGGAGGTCCCCCGAGGCGGCCCAGGCCGCGGCCTCCCATACCGGCGCGCTTGCCGGTGAAGATATCATCTACGACGCGGCCTTCCAGCGGGCAGGGATCGTCCGGGTCGAGGAGATCGAGGACCTCTTCAACTGTGCCGAGATCCTCGCCAAGCAGCGGAACCCCAAGGGGCCGAACCTGGCGATCATCACCAACGCCGGCGGGCCGGGGGTGATGGCCACCGACGCGCTCCTCAAATACGGGGGGAAGCTGGCCAGCCTTGCCCCGCAGACCCTGGAGGAGCTGAATCGGCTCCTCCCGCCCTATTGGAGCCATGGGAACCCTATCGACATCCTGGGGGATGCCTCTCCAGAGCGGTATGCTCAGGCCTTGGAGATCGTCCTCAAGGGTCAAGAGGTCGACGGGGTCCTCGTCATCCTCACTCCTCAGGCGATGACCGATCCGACAGGTGTGGCGCGGCAGGTCGTGCATGTCTCGAAGGAGTCGCCCAAGCCGGTCCTGGCGGCCTGGATGGGCGGGGAGAGCGTAGAGGAAGGGGTTGAGCTCCTCAACAGGATGGGGATCCCGACCTATGCCGCCCCGGAGCAGGCGGTCAAGACCTTCTCCTACATGTATTCCTATAGCCGGAATCTCGAGCTACTCTACGAGACGCCGAAGGATATTCGCGTGGACTTCCAGCTCGACCGGCGACGGGTCAAGGAGATCTTCGACCTGATCATGATGGAAGGGCGCGAGCTCCTCTCGGAGACGGTCTCCAAGTCCTTGCTCGAGACCTACGGGATCCCCGTGGCTAAGCCTTATCCCGCCCGGAGCCCGGAGGAGGCCGTGGCCCTGGCCGAGCGGATTGGCTACCCCGTGGTGCTGAAGCTCCTCTCGCCCCAGATCACCCATAAGAGCGATGTCGGAGGGGTGCTCCTCGACCTCCACTCCTCTGAGGCCGTCCGCCAGGGCTTTCAGGAGATTGTGGAACGGGCGAAGCGGGCCGAGCCCTCAGCTCAGATCGAGGGGGTGACCGTCCAGAGGATGATCAAAGCCGAGAACGCCTATGAGGTGATCCTCGGGGCGAAGAAGGACCCGACCTTCGGGGCGGTCATCCTCTTTGGGATGGGCGGGATCGCCGCTGAGGTCTTCCAGGACCGGGCCGTCGGTCTCCCACCGCTCAATGAGCGGCTAGCCCAGCGCTTGATCGAGTCGATCAAGGGGTATAAGGTCCTGAAGGGCTTCCGCGGCCGCCCGGCGGTGGACCTCGACCTCCTGAAGGAGGTCCTGATCCGCTTCTCCTACCTCGTGGTGGACTACCCCGAGATCAAGGAGATGGACATCAACCCGCTGCTCATCAGTCCGGAGGGGGCCTGGGCCCTCGATGCAAGGGTAGTGATCGATAAGGCCGCCCTGACCCAGGGGGTCAAGCCCTACAGTCACCTCGCGATCCGTCCTTATCCCGAGGAGTTAGTCCGCCAGGCGCGGCTGAAGGACGGGGCCCCGCTCATCTTAAGGCCGATCAAGCCGGAGGATGAGCCCCTCTGGCATGAGATGCTCTCGACCTTCTCTCAAGCGACGATCCGGTTCCGCTTCTTCTCTCAGATCGGCGAGATCACCCACGAGTTCGCTACCCGTTACTGCTTCATCGACTACGAGCGGGAAGTGGCGATCGTGGCCGAGCTGGAGGAGGCTGGAAGGCCAAGGCTCATCGGGGTGGGGAGGTTGACGAGCGGCCCCGACCTGGAGGAGGCCGAGCTGGCCGTCGTGGTCGGGGACCCCTGGCAAGGCCGGGGCGCAGGGACCTTGCTCACGGACTATTGCCTCGAGATCGCCCGAGCACGGGGGATCAAGCGGATCATCGCGGAGATGCTCCCCGACAACGAGGTGATCATCGAGATGCTCCAGCGACGGGGGTTCGCCCTGGAGCGGGTGGAGGATGTGGTCCGTGGGGTCCTCCCCCTGGCTTGAGTTGAGCTAGGCCTCCTCTTCTTCCTCTAGGGCCGCGGTCAGACTCTTCTCCTCCCGCTTTCTGGTGATCTCGACCAGCCCGAGCCCAGTGATATCGATAAAATCGGTCGGGACCGGGTCCTTCTTCAGTTCCTGCCGGAGCCGCTCGATCACCTGGTTGATCGCCTCCCGGCTCTTCATATCGACGAAGTCGACGATGATGATCCCGCTGATCTTCCGGAGGCGAAGCTGGCGGGGGATCTCTACGGCCGCTTCCAGGTTGGTATTGAGGATCGCCGCCTCTTGGTTCCGGTGGTGGACATCCCCGCGGGTGTTGACATCGATCGCGGTCAGGGCCTCGGTCTCCGCGATCACCAGGGTCCCACCGGCCTCGAGCTTCACCTCGCTCTGGAGGCTCTCGCGGAGCTGCCGCTCGACATCCCAGCGATCGAAGAGCGGGTGGTCATCGCGGTAGAGCTCGATCGTGTCCTTGTATTCCCCCATCCACATGTAGTCGAGATAGCTCAGGATCTCCTGATAGACTGGTTCGGAGTCGACGATCACCCGAGAGACATCCTTGAGGAGCCGGTCGCGGATGATCCGCTTCACCAGGTTGGGACCCTCGTAAAGGAGCTTGGGGCGCGAGGAGCGCTCGGCCTCCTCTTCAATCCCCTTCCAGGTCCCGAGGAGGAAGTTGAAGTCCCGCTCGAGGTCCCGCCGCTCGGCTCCCCGCGAGGCGGTTCGGGCGATCAGCCCCTCCGAGGGGCGCTTCAGTTCCTGGGCGATCCGCTTCAGGCGACGGATCTCCCGCCGCTCCTCGATCCGGCGCGAGACCCCTAGCCGGCCATCCTTAGGGAGGAAGACCCAGAACCGCCCGGGGAGGGCGATCCTGGTCGTCCCCTGGGGGTTCTTCCCTCCGATCCCTTCCCGTTTGACCTGGACGATCAGCTTCTGCCCAGGGCGGAGGACCCGCTGGATCGGGGCATCCTGGTGCCGGCGATAGCCCTGGCTCTGGAGGAGGGCATCGTTCAGCTCCTTCTGGGAGAGGAAGAGGTTCTGCTCCAGTCCGACATCGACGAAGGCCGAGCCGAGCCCGCTTAAAATATCCTTGACGATCCCGAGGTAGATGTTCCCCACCATCCGCTCATGGCTCGGGCCCTCATAGTAGATCTCCATCAGCTGGCCGTCCTCCAGGAGTGCCACCCTTGTCTCCTGGTGGGCGGCGTTGATCAAGATGACTTTCTCCAACCCAAACGGATCACCTTCTTCCGCTCATCGAGGTCGGCGAGGAGGTCCCGTAGAGGCCTCTTTAGGCGGGGATGGACCAGCTCGGGAGCGAGCTCGCCGAGCGGCTCGAGGACAAACCTCCGGCGGTGGAGCTCCGGGTGAGGGAGGATCAGACCATCCTCCTCTATGATCAGGTCGCCGTAGAGGAGGAGATCGAGGTCGATCTCCCGTGGCCCCCAGCGGCCCCGCTCTTCCCGGCCCAACTCCCGCTCGATCTCCTTGAGCCGACAAAGGAGCCCTCGAGGAGAGAGCGAGGTCTCGACCTCGACGACGGTGTTGAGGAACCAGGGCTGGTCCTCCACTCCTACTGGCTCGGTCTCATAGAGCGAGGCCCGCCGCAGGACCCTGATCCCCGGCGAGGAGCTGAGGAGGGAGATCGCCCGGACGAGGTTCTCCTCTCTTCGGCCCAGATTGGAGCCGAGCCCGATATAGGCCCTCATTGCCGCTCCATCACCACCTCAGCCGCGAGCCAGCCGACCCGCGTCCCCGGCGGGAGCGGCGGGCGGAGCTTCCTCACCCGGACTGCTACCCGCTCGACCCTAGGGAAACACTCCAGGATCGCCTCGGCTACGGCCCGGGCGAAGGCCTCGATGAGCTTAAAGCTTCTCTCGTTAATCTCCTTGACCTTCTCGATCACCTCAATATAATCCACTGTCGCTTCCAGCTCATCCGCGGAGCCGAGATCCCCCTCCAACTCGAGATCAATGGCAAAAGGCTGAACTTGCTCCCGCTCCTCAGCGCTCACACCGTGCCGCCCGCGGAGCTCCAGCCCCTGAATGACGAGCTTCGTCATCAGCCTCTTGACAACCTCATTCTCAGTATATGAATAAGCAGGGCATGGCGCAAGCCCCCTGGCCCCTTGACTGGTGAAATGATTTCTGCTATGCTGTAAATTTGCAGTGAAGGAGATCGGGGAGCGAATACGCGCGGCTCGCCAACAGAAGGGTCTGACACTGGAGGAGCTCGCGGCTCGGACTGGGCTATCCGTCAGCTTTATCTCCCAAGTGGAGCGGGGGATCTCTTCCCCCTCGATCGTCTCCCTTTATTCCATCTGTAAGGCCCTGGAGATCCCAGTCACCCGCATCTTGGCTGAGGAGAGTCACGCCCCCTCGACGGTCACGAAGGCTGATGAGCAGTTGCAGATCCAGATCGCCAACTCGGCCGTCTCCTATCGTTATCTGAGCGGAGCCTTCCCCGAGCGGGTCATCGAAGTCTTAATCAACGAGTTCCCCCCGAACTACCACCATCCCCTGGCCCCCCATGATGGGGAGGAGTTCGGCTATGTCCTGGAAGGGCACTTGGTCCTCCAGATCGAGGATGAGCGGTATCCTCTCGGCCCCGGGGATAGCTACCATTTCCTAGCGACCAAGCCCCATGGCTACGAGACCGGGGCGGAGGGGGCAAGGGTCTTGATAGCTACGACACAGAAGTTCATCGAGTGGCATAGTGAAGTGCGAAAGGAGAGCTTCAAGGGCAAGGAATAGAAGGATCGGAGCGGTAAAGCAGGGGAGGTGTTAATGTATAGATTAAGCACGGATGTCGGTGGAACTTTCACCGACGGAGTCCTACTCGACGAGGAGACCGGTCAGATCGCGGTCAACAAGGTCTCCACTACCCCGGGGAACCCCGCGATCGGGACGATCCAGAGCATTGAGCGCTTCAATGTCCCGCTTGGGGAGGTCTCCTTCTTGGTCCATGGCACGACCGTGGTGATCAATGCCCTGATCGAGGGGAAAGGGGCCAAGACGGCCCTGATCACCACCTCCGGCTTTAGAGATGTCCTAGAGATCGGGCGGAGCAATCGGACCGAGATGTATAACGCCCTCTATCGGAAGCCACGGCCACTTGTCCCGCGGTATCTCCGGCTCGAGGTCAAGGAGCGAATCGGGGCCGATGGCGCGGTCTTGGTCCCGCTGGATATGACCGGGCTCGACTCGCTCATTGATTATTTGAAGCGCGAAGGGGTCGAGTCGATCGCCGTCTGCCTCCTCAATGCCTATGCCAACCCGGCCCATGAGGAGGAGATCGGGCGACTCCTCCGTGAGCGCTGGCCGGAAGTGGCTATCTCCCTCTCGCACAAGATCACCAGGCGGTTCTATGAGTATGAGCGAACGAGCACAACCGTCCAGAACGCCTATGTCATGCCGGTGGTGCAGCGTTATCTGCGGAGCTTGGAGGAGGAGCTCAGCGGGCGCCGCTTTGAGAGCGACCTGCAGATCATGCAGTCCAACGGCGGGGTCATGACCTCGACCGTGGCCCGAGAGATCCCGATCGCGATGGTCGAGTCCGGTCCAGCGGCCGGGGCACTCGGGGCGGCCCAACTGGCCAGCCTCATCGGCTATGAGAATGTCATCTCCTACGATATGGGGGGGACGACCGCCAAGACCTCGATCATCAAGGGCGGCCTCCCGGAGACGACGGACCAATACCTGGTCGAGGGGCGGCCGATCCTCCTCCCTGTCGTGGACCTCCGGGAGATCGGGGCCGGGGGTGGGAGCATCGCCTGGATCGATGAGGCCGGGGCCCTCCATGTCGGGCCCCAGAGCGCCGGGGCCGATCCCGGCCCGGCCTGCTACATGCGCGGCGGGACCGAGCCGACGGTGACCGATGCCAACCTCCAGCTGGGGATCCTCAATCCGGATTACTTCCTCGGCGGGGAGATGGCGATCTCCCCCGAGCTTGCCCGGAAGGCGATCGCTAAGGTCGCGGACTACTTCAAACTCAGCACCGATGAGGCGGCGCTGGGGATCATCAAGATCGTCAATACTAACATGTCCGGCCTCCTCCAATCGATGACCGTCAAGCGTGGCTATGATCCGCGGGACTTCGCCCTGGTCGCCTTCGGCGGCGCCGGGCCGATCCATGCCGCCGCGATCGCGAAAGAGCTCAATATCCCGACGGTGATCGTCCCTCCATTCCCCGGGGTCTTCTCCGCCTGGGGGATGCTCATGGCCGACCTGCGGCATGACTTCACCAGGACTTATATCAAGCTCATGGAGGAGGCCGACCTAGCGGAGGTGAACCGGCTCTTCCGGGAGTTGGAGGGCCAGATCAGGGAGCTCTTCACCCGAGAGAACATTACTGAGGAGAATGTGGTGCTAAGTTACGCGCTCGGCCTGCGCTATTACGGCCAGGAGCACACCCTCGATGTCCCGGCCCCGGCCAAACTGACCGCCGCGGACAAGCGGCGACTGGCCCAGAGCTTCGATGAGCTCCATCTCCGGGTCTACGGCCACAATGCCCCGGAGGAGCCGAAGGAGATCGTCTCCCTCAAGGTCATCGGGCTCGGGAAGGTCAAGAAGCCCACGCTCCAGACGATCCCCCGCGGGCGGAAGACCCCGCCGGCTGAGGCCAAGCTGGGGGAGAGAGAGGTCTACCGTGGCGATGGGCGGTATGAGAAATTCAGCATCTACAGACGAGATCGGCTCCTGGCGGGGAACGCGATCCTCGGCCCGGCGATCATCGAGGAGCCGACGGCTACCACCGTCGTCGAGGAGGGCCAGCACTGCTCCGTGGACCGGTATGGGAACCTCATCATCAGCCTGGGATTGGGATAAGGAGGAGGCATGAAAGTAGACCCGATAACCCTTGAGGTGATCCGCAACCGCCTGATCGCCGCTAGCCGTGATATCCGGAGGACGGTGGAGCGGGCGGCCTACAGCCCGGTCCTCTATGAGGTCGTCGACTTCAGTTGCGGCGTATTGGATAGCGAAGCGAACTTGATCGCCGAGACCCCCGGCCTCCCGATCTTCCTGGCCAACCTCTCTGACGCAGTTACGGCCACTTACAAGACGATCGGGCGGGCGAACCTCAAGCCGGATGATGTCATCATCTGCAATGACCCCTACAACGGTGGTGGGACCCACTGCCCGGACATCGTCGTCCTCTGCCCCGCCTTCTATGAGGGCGAGATCCGCGGCTGGGCCGCCTTCCGCGGCCATACCGTCGACATGGGCGGGATTTACCCCGGAGGGTGGTATAGCAATACGACCGAGATCTTCCAGGAGGGCTTCCGTCTCCCGCCGGTCAAGCTGATGGTCGAAGGGAAGCCGAATGAGGATGTCCTCCGGCTGATCCGGGCCAACACTCGTGTCCCCGACGCCGTGCTGGGGGACATCCGGGCGATGATCGCCGCGGTCCGGACGGGAAGCAAGCGGCTCATCGAGATTATCGAGCGGTATGGCCTGGAGGTCACGCTCTCCGCCTTCCAGGAGATCCTCGACCAGGGGGAGCGGCTCTCCCGGGCGGCCATCCGTCGGATCCCAAACGGGGTCTACACTGCAGAGGCTTTCCTCGACGGCGATGGGAACGACGATGCCCCGCTCGATGAGAAGCTCCGGCTCAAGGTCACGATCACCGTCGAGGACGAGACGATGACCATCGACTTCACGGGGACCGCGCCGCAATGCCGCGGCCCGATGAATGTCCCCGAGCCTTCAACTATTTCTTCCGCTCGGTATGGCTTCAAGGTCGTCACCACCCCCGACCTCCCGAACAACGAGGGCTTCTTCCGTCCCTTGAAGATCATCATCCCCGAGGGGAGCCTGCTCAAGCCGCGCTTCCCCGCGGCGACGGCGATGTGGCCGGCCCCGACGACCACCATCCCCGACCTGATCCTCAAGGCCCTCGCCCCGGCGATCCCCGATCGGGTGCGAGCGGGCCACTTCGGGGACTCCATGGCCGACTTCATCTACGGGGTCGACCCTAGGAACGGGCGATACTATGTCTGTGCCGAGCCGGATGGGGGTGGCTACGGCGGGAAGCCCTTCGAGGACGGCGAATCGGCCCTCTTCTCCATGGACCTCGGTGATACCTACAATGTCCCGGCCGAGGTGGCCGAGGTCCGCTACCCTTGGCGCGTGGAGCGGTTCGAGCTCATCCTGGACTCCGGCGGGCCGGGGAAGTTCCGTGGCGGCCTGGGAGTCCGCCGAGATTATCGGATCATCGGCCATCGCGCCGGGCTGACGGTCACGACCGACCGGGTGAAGTATACCCCTCCGTGGGGCCTCTTCGGTGGAAAAGATGGGAAGCCGAACATCACCGTCGTCTTCCGGAAGGACGGACAAGAAGAGCGCTGGCGGAAGGTCTCCAACCTCCCGCTCGAGCCGGATGAGGTGGTGAGCTTCCAGACCGGCGGGGGAGGCGGCTACGGCTCACCGCTAGAGCGCGATCCCCAACTGGTCCTCGAAGATGTCCGGAATGGCTATGTCTCGCTCGCCAAGGCCAAAGAGGACTACGGGGTCGTCATCGCGGGGAATGAGCTGAAGGTCGATCTGAAGGCTACCGAGGAACTGCGCCGGAAGATGCGAGAAGCAGCTAAGGTCGGTGAAGATGCCCGGTAAGGTCCTCTTCAAGTTCGAGCGCGGGGGCGAGTTGGTCGCTGAGCTCCTCCCGGAGGTCGCTCCTGAGACCGTCAGGGCTTTCCTGGAGATGCTCCCCTTGGAGGCGACGGTCTATCACACCCGCTGGTGCGGGCGGGAGATCTACCTTCCAGTGAAGGGAGGTCAGAAGATTCCCCGGGAGAACCAGACGGTCCAGACCAATACCGGGGATGTGATCTACTGGAAGGAGTGGGAGAAAGAGGATGGCGAGGCCGCGGAAGCGGTCTCGATCTACTATGGCGCCGAGGTAGTCCGAGATCACCGGGGCTATCTCCCAGTCAATGTCTTTGCGCGGGTCCCGCAAGCCCAATGGAAGAAGATCGAGGAGATCGGGCTCCGGGTCTGGCAGAGAGGGATCGAGCGCGTGACAGTCACGCTACTGGAGAGGGAATGAGCAAAGGCCCTTACGAGGGGCGGATCGCCAAGGCCCAAGAGCTGATGGCGGAGCTGGGGGCTGATCTCTTGGCCCTCTCCCCCAGCGCGAACATGCTCTATCTCAGCGGCTTCTACGATGAGGCCGGAGAGCGCCTGCTCCTCCTGCTCGTCCCCCGCGCGGGCGGCCCCATCTTCCTCGTCCCGGAGCTCTACGCGGAACAGCTCAGAGGCGGACCGCTCTCCGCCGCGCTGTCCATCTGGAAGGATGCGAGCGGCCCGGAAGGGGTGCTCGAGCGGGCCCTGCGGCCCGTCCGTAAGGACACGGCCCGCGTTCTCGTCGACGATACGATGGGCGCGAGGTTCCTCCTCATGCTCGAGGCGGCCCTCCCGCAGGCCCAGTTCTCCCTGGCCTCTCAGGTCATGGCGCAGCTACGGATGGAAAAGGAACCAGAAGAAATCCGTTACATGGCGGAAGCGGCCGCCATCGTCGATCGGGCCTTCGAAGAGGTGATCGGCCTGCGGATCAGCGGGCTGACCGAGCTGGCCCTGGCCAGGACCTTGGAGGAGGCGATGGAGACCGGGGGAGCGGAGAAGATCGCCTTCGAGACGCTCGTGGCTTCCGGCCCGAACAGCGCCCTCCCGCACTACCGCGCGGGCGGGCGACGGATCGAGCCAGGCGATGTGGTGATCCTCGACTTCGGCTGCCGCGTCCGTGGCTACTGCTCGGATATCACCCGCACGGTCGTCTGCGGCGATCCTCCGGAAGAGCTCGAGAGGGTTTACGAGGCCGTCCAGGAGGCCCAGGAGAGGGCGATCCAGGCAGTCAAGCCGGGCGTCCCTGCCGGAGAGATTGATCGCATGGCAAGAGAGACGATAACCAAGGCTGGTTATGGCGAGCAATTCATCCACCGCACCGGCCACGGGATCGGCCTGGAGGTCCACGAGGAGCCCTACATCGCCTCAGGGAATAGCCTGCCCCTTCGGAAGGGGATGACCTTCTCCATCGAGCCGGGGATCTATCTGCCGGGGAGGTTTGGCGTCCGCATCGAGGACATCATTGTGGTGATGGATTCAGGGGGAAGGCGCTTGAATAACTGCACGCATGCGCTTCAGGTGGTAGCATGAGAGAAGGGAGGTGGGAGCTGCAGGGATTCGAGAGTCAAAGGGGAGACCATAATCGCTTCAGGAGGTGACAGAGGTGAAGGTCACAAGAATTTTGGGGATCGTTGTGGCGGTGTTCGCCATCGGGTTGTGCGGCCTGGTGGGAGCTCAGCAGGCTGCGGAGAATGTAGCGGTCATCAACGCCTATCCGGTCATCTGGACGGACCCGGCCGTGGCTTCAGACTGGTATGACACAGAGACAATGTATAACCTGTATAGCCCCTTGGTCTATCCCACGCCGGAAGGATCGGTCCGGCCCCATCTCGCCACATCCTGGGAGCCGGTCGGTGGAGATCTCACCCACTGGCGGTTTAAGCTACGCCAGGGGGTGAAGTTCCATTCTGGGAACGAGCTGACGGCCGAGGATGTCGCCTGGTCCATGACCAGGTTCATCACCATGGGACGGGGGAACTCCGGGCCGCTGGGCAAGGTAACAGCAACGGTAGTCGACAAATACACGGTCGATTTCCTCCTCGATAAGCCCAGCGCGATCTTCCCCGAGACCCTGGCCCTCTTCTTCCCCGTGGAGAAGGCCCTCGTGGAGGCAAACATCAAGAAGCCCGGTCAATATGGCGATCTCGGGGACTACGGCGAGGAGTGGCTCTCCACGCATGACGCCGGGACCGGGCCCTACATGATGGTCAGCCACATCTCCGGCCAGCGGTTGGAGGCCGTCCGATTCCCGGACTACTTCGAGGGCTGGAGCGATGAGGGCTGGGGCCCGAATGAGGTCCCGATCGAGCGGCTGATCTTCATCATGGAGACCGACTACACCACCCTGATGACGCTACTCAAGAGCGGGGATCTGGACCTCGAGATCAACGGCGGTTGGACCCTGCCCCAGCTGCGGGATATCAAGGCTGATCCAAGGCTGAGGCTCGAATATGTCTGGGCCCAGAATGTGACGGTCTGGATGAACACCAAGCGCCCGCCAACCGACGATGAGCACTTCCGGAAGGCGGTCCTCTACGCCTACGATTACGAGGCCGTGGTCGGGCCCTGGGCCGAATTCGGGAATGGCGAGACTGGGATCATCCTCCCGACGATGCCGGGGTATGTCCCGATCGAGCCCCAGCCGCGGAAGCAGAACCTGGAGAAGGCCCGCCAAGAGCTAGCACTCTCCAAGTATGCGACGGGGCCAGTGCCTCCCGTCGTCTTCCATTACTGTGGCGGCCTCTCCTTCGAGGAGGAGATCGGTCTGCAATTGCAGGCTGACCTGGCCAAGCTGGGGGTAAAGGTCGAGGTAGCTGGCCCGCCCTGGCCGCAGTATTCCGCCGAGTGTTCCTCCGCAGAGACTACGCCGAACATGACGATCTTCCTCTTCGCTCCCCAAGTCGCTCCCCCCTTGGACTACTATACCTACAACATGTATCATCCCAAGGGGCTCGGCTGGATCTTTGAGGCCCACTGGTTCTTTGAGGACCCGGAGATCATCCGGCTCCTCGAGCTGACCCGGGCGACTGTCGATTTCGCCCAGAGGCTCGAGATCTACAAGCAACTCCAGCCGATGATCGCTGCGCACGCCCTGGCCCTCTTCCCCTACCAGAAGCCCACGCCCTTTGCCACCCAATGCTACATCAGCGGGCCTAAGGAAAAGATCAACATGGTCGGCCCCTCTGAGAACATGCACAATTGGCGGATCAACCTGACGAAGAAGGCCGGCGGGTGCTAACTGACGGATCGAGGGGAGGGCGAGAGCCTTCGAGGGCTCTCGCCCTCCTCGGTGTCGCGTGCAAAGGCTAGGATGATCAAATACATTGGTGTAAGGCTCGCACAGTCGATCTTCGTCCTCTTCGGGCTCTCGCTCTTGATCTTCTTCATCGCTCGAGTCGTCCCCGGTGATCCGGCTCGGGTTGCACTGGGCAACCTCGCCACCGAAGAGCAGGTCCAGAAGCTTCGGGCTGAGATGCATCTGGACAAGCCCTTTGCTGTCCAGTATTACTACTGGTTGAAATCGATGCTCCGTGGAGATCTGGGGAAATCCTTGTATACCCAGCGGCCCGTGACTACCGACCTAAAGCAGTATATCCCCGCCACGCTCGAGCTGATCCTCTTCGCCACACTCATCTCCCTCGTCTTCGGCCAGGTGACAGGAGTCCTGGCCGGCTACTTCCGGAACTCCTGGTTTGACAACTTCTCCCGGCTCGCCTCTTATCTTGGGGTCGCGACACCCTCCTTCGTCGTGGCGATCCTCCTGCTCTTCATCTTCAGCCAACTCTTGAAGCTGACCCCGAGCGTCGGCCGCCTCCCCTTGATGGTGAAGCCCCCGCCGACCGTCACCGGCTTCATGGTCCTCGACAGCCTGCTCGCCGGGCGGCCCGATCTCGCGCTCCTGGCGCTGAAACACCTTATCCTCCCCGCTTTCAGCCTGGCGGTGATCCATATCGCCCAAGAGGGAAGGATCACCCGCTCTTCACTGATCGAGAATGTCCAGAAGGACTACATCATCGCCCACGAGGTCCACGGGATCAGGCCGACGAAGCTCGTCTTCAAATACCTGCTGAAGCCCTCGATCATCCCGACCGTGACGGTGATGGGGCTGGACTTCGCCTTCCTCATGTCCAACGCCTTCCTCGTCGAGCTGGTCTTCTTCTGGCCCGGCTTCGCCCGCTATGCCGTCAATGCGATGTTGAGCAAGGACCTCAACGCCATCGTGGCCGTGGTCCTGGTGATCGGAGTGACTTTCGCCCTGGTGAACCTGGTGGTGGACATCATCATCACCTTCTTAGACCCATCGATCCGGATCCAACGGAGAGGAGGCTAGCTAATGGTAGGAGAACAGAGGATTGGGCTCTGGGCAGTGCTGGCGCGGAAGCGCCGGGGGCTGGCGAAGGGTTGGTATAAGTATTCGCGGAACTACCTCTCTGTGTTGGGGCTGGTCGTCCTGATCCTGATCGGCCTCACGGCCGGCCTGGCTCCCTACATCGCCCCTTATCCTGAGCATGCCGGGGCCTACACCAACTTCCGCGAGGCGGGCCTCCCACCCAGCAAGGCCCATCTCTTTGGGACTGATCGGGTCGGACGAGATGTCTTCAGCCGGGTGATCTTCGGCTACCGCTTCTCCCTCCTGCTTGGGGTAGTCGTCCTCAGCCTGGCCGTCCCTTCGGGGGTCATCTTGGGTTTGCTCGGCGGCTACTATAACGGCACCTGGATCGAGGTCCTCATCATGAGGATCACCGATGTCTTCCTCGCCGTCCCTCCGCTGGTATTGGCGATGTCTATCGCGGCGATGCTCACCCCCAACTTGATCAACGCGATGATCGCGATCTCGCTCTCCTGGTGGCCCTGGTATTGCCGGCTGGTCTACGGCGTCACAGCCTCGCTCCGGAACCAATTCTTCGTCCGTGAGGCCGAGCTGACCGGCGCGAGCAAGCTGCATATCCTCTTCAAGGAGATCCTCCCCAACTGCTTCGGCCCGATCATGACCAAGGTGACCCTGGACATGGGGATCGCGATCCTAATGGGAGCCTCGCTCAGCTTCATCGGGCTTGGAGCCCAGCCCCCGACACCAGACCTGGGGACGATGCTCGCCGATGGAGCCAAGCGCTTACCCTCAGAGTGGTGGAGCACGATCTTCCCGGCACTGGCGATCGTGGCCGTGATTCTCGCCTTCAACCTCGTGGGGGACGGTCTCCGCGATGTCTTTGCCGTGGAGGAGGTGTGAGGCCCAAGATGGCACCCCTCCTCGAGGTTCAGGACCTCCATGTCGGGTTCAAGATTTTCGACGGCCTCCTCAAGGTCCTCGCCGGGGTGGAGCTAGCGATCGGCGAGGGCGAGCGGGTCGGGCTGGTGGGCGAGACCGGCTGTGGAAAGACCACGACAGTGAAATCCATCCTCCGGGTCTTGCCCATCCCCCCGGCGAGGTTGGACGGGGGCGAGATCCTCTATCGCGGGAGGGATATCCTCAAGATGAAGGCCCGTGAGGTCCGCCAGCTCCGGCGGACCGAGCTGACCGCGATCTTCCAGGACCCCTTGCAGGCCCTCAATCCAGTCTTCACCGTGGGGACCCAGCTCCGGGACATCGTGCTCGACTCACTCGGGGCGGCAGGCCAGCGGCTCACCCGAAAGGAGATCATCGCTCGGTGCGTCCAAGCCCTAGAGGAGACGGGGATGCCTGACCCGGAGCGGATTATGTCCAACTACCCGATCCAGTTGAGTGGGGGGATGCGGCAGCGGGTCTGCATCGCTGAAGCCCTGATCAAGGCGGCCCGGCTCCTTTTGGCCGATGAGCCGACGACCAACCTCGATGTGACGATCCAAGATCAGATCCTCAGGAAGCTCGATGAGCTGGTCGAGGAGAAGGGGATGTCCGTATTGATGATCACCCACTCGTTGGGAGTGGTCATGGATCTCACGGAGAGGGTCTACATCATGTATGCCGGGATGATCGTCGAAGAGGGGCGGACGGAGGAGCTGTTCGCCCGCCCGCTCCATCCTTATACCCAGGGGCTGATGAAGAGCGTCCCCAAGCTGACCGGGGAGGGGATCAGCAAGGGGATCCCCGGCCGAATCCCCAACTATCTCGATCCTCCACGGGGCTGCCGCTTCCATCCCCGCTGCGAGCATGGGCTGCCAGTGTGCCAAGAGGAGCGACCACCGCTCTTCACGGTCGGGGAGGGACGGAGAGTGGCTTGTTTCCTATATCGGGGTGGAGGGCGATGACCGAGACCATCCTTACTGTGGATAGATTGAAGAAATACTTCCCGACCAAGCGAGGGACGGTGAAGGCCGTCGATGGGGTGAGCTTCTCCGTTTCTAGAGGGGAGACGCTCGGCTTAGTGGGCGAATCTGGCTCGGGGAAGACGACGGTCGCCCAGTGCATCGTGGGGATCTATCCCCCGACGGAGGGGGAGATCCGCTTCAAGGGCGAGCTGATCAGCAAAGAATTCAAGCGGCGGCCGAAGTCACTGAAACGGGAGATCCGGATCGTCTTCCAAGACCCGGGCTCTTCGCTGAACCCCAAGAGGAACATCTACCAGATCCTCAGTGTTCCTCTGAAGGTCCACAACATGGCGACCCGAAGGGAGCGGCTCGCGCGGATCATGAACCTCCTGGAGATAGTAGAGCTCCCGCCCGCGGACTATCTCTACAAATATCCCCAAGCGATCGGTGGAGGGGAGAAGCAGATGGTCGCCATTGCTCGGGCCCTAGCCACGAGCCCATCCTTTGTCGTCCTCGATGAGCCGACCTCGGCATTGGATGTCTCGGTCCAAGCCAAGATCATCAAGCTCCTGATGCGGCTCCAGCAGGAGCTGAATTTGACCTACCTCTTCATCACCCACGACCTGAGCCTGATGCGGAACATGGCCTCAAGGGTAGCGATCATGTATCTGGGGAAGATCTGCGAGGTCGCCCCGACGGTGGAGTTCTTCCAGAGCCCATTCCATCCCTACACGAAGATGCTTCTCTCCTCGATCCCGGTCGTCTCGGAAGAGGAGAAGGCCCTCAAGCCGGCGAAGATCCTCTCCCGGGGCGAGATCCCCAGCCCGGTGAATGTCCCGCCGGGGTGCAGCTTCCACCTGAGGTGCCCGATGAGGCTGGAGATCTGCTCGAAGGTCGATCCAACACCCTTCGAGGTCGAGGAGGGCCATCTCGTCCGATGCCACCTCTTCACGAAAGATGCGGTCAGAACCTAGACTGATAGATGTCCATGCCCATCTAGATCGCTTTCCCCTGGAAGAGCGGTTGGCGGTCCTGGAGCAGGCCAAGAGGGCAGGAGTCCGCTGGATCATTACTGCTGGGATGGATCTCCAGTCCTCTCGGGAGGCTATAGAACTAGCGGGGGAAGGGGTCCTGGCTGCGGTGGGCATCCACCCCTGGGTCGCGGCTGAGGGGCTGCCCGAGGGCTTCCAGGAGGAGGTCGGCCAACTCGCCCGCAAGGGGGCAGCCGTGGCCATCGGGGAGGTCGGGCTCGACTTCGTCGATAATGTCTTCACCGGGGTAACCTATCATGACAATGTGGCCCTGCGCCGACTTCAGGAGCGAGCCTTCCGTGAACAGCTCGGACTGGCAGGCGAGCTCAGGCTCCCGCTGATCCTCCACTGCCGTGGCGCTTATCCCGCCATGATCTCCATCCTGCGGGAGGAGAGGGCTCATCAGGTCCGCGGGGTCGTCCACAACTTCTCCGGGGATTGGGAAGCGGCAAGAGCTCTCTTGGACATGGGCTTCTACCTCGCCTTCGGCGGGGCGATCACCTACCCCGCCGCGACCACTCTCCACGAGGTGGCGCGAGAGATCCCGCTCGATGGGCTTTTGACTGAGACTGATGCCCCATATATGCCGCTCTATTTGCAACCGGGGGAGCGGAATGAGCCCGCGAATGTAGTGAAGGTCGCCCGAGCTCTGGCGGAGCTGCGGGGGCTGGAGACTGCCGAGCTCATCGGCGCTGTGTATAAGAACTTTCAGAGTTTCCTGCAAAGCGGCGGGATATAGCTGGCTCACGAGCGAGAGAGCAGCGCTCGAGGCTGCAGGCCCAGCCCAAGCGGACGAGCCTTCCGCCTGGAGATAAGATCAGTCATTAGCCATCAATAGAGGGCTTGACTGGTGCAAGAATTATTGCTATACTGAAATCCGGCCATGCGAGATGGTATCTGTGAACCCGAGACCACGGTCGCCGCGAGGGGGGTGATCTTCGACATCAAGCGCTACGCCCTCCATGATGGCCCAGGGATCCGGACCACTGTCTTCTTCAAGGGCTGCCCACTAAGGTGCTGGTGGTGCCACAACCCGGAGAGCC
>JBBIJD010000003.1:4789-53314 GCA_037446135.1 Candidatus Fraserbacteria bacterium | reverse complement strand
AGCACCCCTCCAACTACATAGGGGAGCCCCGCGCCGCCTCGCCCGAGGCGGGGGCATCCTTAATTAACAAGATCGAAGTGGCGACCTTTGTCTCGAGGTTGAGGCCCTTCCTGGAGGTAATCTCCGCCCTCGTAATCGGCTTGCTGCTCGGCGCGGCTCTCTTGGCCGCCTGGGGGTATGACCCCTGGAGGGCCTATCTCGGCCTCTTTGAGGGCTCTTTCGGGAATTGGCATAGCCTCTCCGATACCCTCAGCCGGGCCACGCCCCTGATCCTGACGGGTTTGACCTTTGCCATCGGTGTGCGCGCTGGTTTGTTTAATATCGGGGCTCAAGGGCAGATGATCCTGGGGGCCTTGGTCGCCGTCGCTGCCAGCACTATCCGTTTACCCGTGGGATGGCACCTGATCGTCGCGATGGGGTTGGCGATGCTCGCCGGGGCGATCTGGAGCCTCCCGGCTTCTTGGCTTAGAGTCCGGCGAGGGATCAGTGAGGTCATCTCCACGATCATGCTCAATTGGATCGCCGTCTGGCTCGCGGGGTATATGGTGATCAACTTCTTGAACGATCCCCAGCGGGGCTGGACCTCGGTCATGGCCGCACCTACTGCCCGCTTCCCTAGGATCATGGCGGGGAGCGACCTGACATACGCGATCCTTGCCAGCTTGGCCTTCGCGCTCTTGGCATATTGGGTCTTATGGCACATGACCCCGGGGTTCGAGCTCCGCTGCTCCGGGCTGAATCCCTCCGCTGCGAGGTATGCCGGGATCGAGCCCCGCCGGAGCATTAATTTAGCCTTCATCCTCGGGGGCTTAGCCGCCGGGCTGGCCGGCGCGACTCAGATCTTAGGTCGGTATCCCTACTCTCTCGACAATGGCCTGAGCATCCTGGGGACACTGGGATTCGATGGGATCGCGGTAGCCTTGGTCGGGAGGAACCACCCCTTGGGGGCGATCTTGGCCGGCTTATTCTTTGGGGCCCTTGCGGCAGGAGCAGGGATGATGGGCTTCCGGGCAGGGGTCCCCTTGGATCTGATCCACATCGTCCAGGGGATAATCATTCTCACCATCGCCGCTCCGGAGCTCTGGGGGCTCTTGCGTGGCCTGTTCCCACGATTGCGAGGTCGGAGTCAAAGATGGATCTCTTAAGGACTTTATTGGCGATAACCTTCCAAACGATGGTCCCGATCACGCTCGCCGCGATCGGTGAGGTCTTCAGCGAGCGGGCAGGGGTAGTGAACATCGGCCTGGAGGGGCTGATGGTGATCTCTGCCTTCTTCGCCGTAGTCGGGGTGAAGGCCACCGGCGAGCCCTGGCTCGGGCTGGCCTGCGGCGTGGGAGCGGGGAGCCTGGTCGGCCTGATCCACGGGCTGATCAGCATCTATCTCCGCGGGGACCAAGTGATCAGCGGTGTGGGGATCAACCTCTTCGGGCTCGGGTTGGTCGGGTTCGGGATGATGGCCCTCTGGGGGGCGCGGTTCTTTCAGTTGCCCCCGGCATTGCAGATGCCGAGCCTCCCCGCTCCCTGGGGGAGGATCAGCCCGATCTTCCTCCTCATGGTCGCCCTAGCGGTTTTTACTTGGTGGTTGCTCTTCCGGACAGCCCTCGGGCTGCGGCTCCGGGCCTTAGGGGAGAATCCCGCAGCCGCGGATGTGGCCGGGATCCGCGTAGAGAGGCTCCGCTTCGGGGCGGTGATTTATGGAGCGACCCTTGGAGGCTTGGCGGGAGCCTTCCTCAGCCTGGACTGGACCCATACCATTACCGAGACCCTCCCGGCTGGACGAGGCTTCATTGCTCTAGCGAATGTCGTCTTCAGCAGACTCAACCCGCTCTTAACCCTCCTCGGGGGGTTCATCTTCGGGTTCTTCGATGCCCTGAGCTTCTGGATCTCCAATGTCCCGGGGGTTAACAGGATCGTCCCCTACCAGTTTGTCCGCATGATCCCTTATATCGCGACCCTCCTGGTCTTGATCGGAGCCATCGGCCGCGCTAGGTTCCCCCAGGCCCTTGGAAGGCCCTATCAGCGGGAGTGAGCGGTCATTCGCGGATGTAAGGCCGGCCCAGAGCGGCGGGGAAACGGACCCGCCCGATCGCACCTGCCACGACCAGCAAGGTGACGATGTAAGGGACCATCGCCACGACCTGCCAGGGGACGATCTCCTTGATCCCTGGGAAGGTGGAGATCCAAGTGGCAAGGCTCTCGAAGAACCCGAAGATGAACCCCCCCAGCAGGACCAGCAGTGGATTGAGCCCGCTGAAGACGACCGTGGCTAGGGCGATGAAGCCCCGTCCGGCGGAGATCTCCTTGGTTACCGAGCCGATCCAATCGACGCTGATGAAGGCCCCGCCCAGCCCGGCGAGCCCGGCCCCGAGGGTCGCCGCGAGGAGCCGGAGCAGATTGACCCGGATCCCAGCCACATCGGCTGCCGCGGGGTTCTCCCCAACTGCTTTGAGCTTCAGGCCGAGCTGGGTCCGGGAGAGGAGGTAGTAGAGCAAGAAGGGCAGAGCGAGCGTGACGAAGATGAGCGGACTCAGGTCCCTTCCGATCGGCGTATTGATCCCAGGGACCTGGGCGGCGCGGGGGACAGCATGGAAGCCCGGGGCCCCGAGGATGATCAGCTCGAAGGCCACAAATCCCAGGGCGAGCAAGTTGACCCCGACCCCGACGATAAGCTGGTCCCCCCGCCAATAGGCACTGATCAGGCCGAAGATCAGTCCGATGGCCATTCCTGTCCCAATCCCCGCGAGCAGGCCGACGAGCCATCCCCCGGCCTCGGCCCCCAGAGCCCCGGTGAGAGCGCTGAGGAGGATGATCCCTTCCAGGCCGATGTTGAACAGGCCAGTCGTCTCCCCCAGGACCTCCCCCGTGGCCGCGAGGGTGATCGGGACTAGCGCGTGGAGGGAGATGAATAAGATTCCCCAAAAGTGGTCGAGGACTGTCATGTCCGCCTCCAGATGAGGGGCCACTTGAAGAGCCGGAAGAGCCTGACCAGCTCAGGGATCGCCAGGGCGATGATGATCACGCCCTCCACTACGCGGATCAGCTCCAAGGGGACGCCGGGCGAGATCTGCATCAGTCTCCCTCCTGACATCAGTCCGCCGAAGAAGATCGCCGCGAGGACGATCCCGAAGGGGTGGTTCCGCCCGATCATCGCCACTCCTAGGCCGTCGAACCCGAGATTGAGGAGCCCGCCCAGCCCACTAAATATCGCATAGCTCGGCGGGCGGCCCATGACATGGACTGCCCCGGCGAGCCCAGCGGTGAAGCCCCCGATGACGAAGGCGAAGAGGGCCGTCCGCCACCGCTTGATCCCGGCATAGCGGCAGGCCGCGGGGTTAAAGCCCATCGCCCGGACCTCGAACCCGATCGTGGTATACCAGAGGAGGAAGAGGACGAGCCCGGCACAGAAGAGCGAGACCAGGATCCCATAGCTCAGGCTCGTCCTTGGCACGAGGATCGGGAAGCGAGCGCTGGGGAGGATGCTGATCGTCTTCTCGGCCCGCCTGGGATCGACCAGGATGTTGGCGATGAGGTAGTAGGCCAGGAAGTGGGCGATCCAGTTGAACATGATCGTGGAGATGACCTCGTGGACCCCGCGGGTGAGCTTGAGGATCGCCGCCGGGAGGCTCCACAGCGCCCCGGCGAGCATCGCTACTAAGAGCGTGGCGATCAGATGAAGCCCTGCGGGGAGTTGGAAGAGGCTCATTGCGATCGCCGCCAGGGCCCCGACATAGACCTGCCCCTCGGCCCCGATATTGAAGAGCCCGCCCCGCAGGCCGATAGCGAAGGTCAGCCCCGTGAGGATCAATGGGGTGGCGTTCGCCAGCGCCTCGGAGAGGCTATAGAGGCTGGCGAAGCTCCCGCGGAAGAGAGCGATGTATGCCTCGATAGGATCGAAGCCGTAGATGAGCATGATGATCGCCCCTACGGCCAGGCCGACGAGCCCGGCGAGGAGCGATTCCCCAAACGGCCTGAGGCGCGAGATGAGCGCCAGCCCCTTCATCGAGCGGGAAGATAAGCTACGAATTGAGGGAGGGAGAGAGGAGAAGCTCCTCTCTCCCTCCCTGAGCCACTATCACTCGCAGTCTCGGCTTATGGCAGAGGATACTGCGCGCGGACCGCTTGCATCTCTTCGACGGTATTGGCTGTCGGGACGACGATTTCGCCGGAGACGATCTTCATCTCCAGCTCGCTCACCGCGTCCCAGATCCAGTAGGGGATCTTCCCCCGCATCTCGAGCCAGTTGCTGATGATCTTGGCCCTGTCGGCCTCAGTGATCGCCTTGGCATTGATGCCGAACTGGATGAAGTCGAGCAAGTCCTGATACCGCGAGATGGCGATCCCGCGATTAATCACCCCGAGGCTGACGATCCCGCCCTGGAATGTCCCGTGGACCACATCTGCCACGGCCTTGTAGCAGCCGCGGTCGACCCGCTTCATCATGCTCGCGAGGACCCTGTGCCCGTCGCCCAGGTAGTCCTGGTTCGCATCGACGCCGATCATGAACGGCGGGCCGGCCTCCTGGCCCTTGGCCCGGACGGCCTCGGTCACGGCCTCGAGGTCCCCGATCCCGAGCGGGCCGGCCACATTGTAGATCAGGCCAGCGCCCTGGGCGAGCATCGCCTCGCTCGCGGCCTTCCCCTTGGCGATGTCGCTGAAGGTCCCGGTGTAGGTCCAGAGCAGGCCGATGTTGGGGTTCGTCCCTTTAACCTGCTCATACTTCTTGTTCCCCCAGGCGATCCCGAAGCGATACCCCGCCTCGAAGTGGTAGAGGACGGGGATCTCGATCCCCAGGACCACCCCGACCTTGGGGTAGCCATAGTAGGCCGCGACCATCGCCGCGAGCGCCCCGACCAGAGCCGAGCCCTCGTTCTCGCGGAAGACGATGGACATCACATTCGGCTGGTCCACCACGCTGTCGATGATCGCGAACTTCTGGTTGGGGAACTCCGCAGCTACCGTATTGAAGGCATCGGTGAGCAGGAAGCCGACACCGATGATCAGGTCATACTTGCCAGAGACCGCAGCGTTTCGGGTATTCGGGAGGTAGTCAGCATCGCTGGCGCTCTGAATCTCATCCATCTGGAGCCCGAAGTCTGCGGCCGCCTCATCCGTCCCCTTGAAGCCCATATCGTTGAAGGAGAGGTCTCCACGCCCGCCGACATCGAGGATGACCGCGACCCTCCCCTTAAGCGCCGCCCCGGCGCTCGCTCCACCTGTCATCACTGCCAAACCGCTGACCAGAAGCGAGACTGCCACCAACAAAGTGAGAAGTCTGATTCGACCCTTCATCGCTTGAACCTCCTATTCCCTTGGAATTGCTCGTTGCTCGGCCGTTCTGGGCTCATCTCTCACCCCTTCTCTCACCTCCTTCCGCCGCTACTGCCGGCAGTAGATCCAAATTGTAATATAGCACATAGTGTCCGCCCCCGTCAAGCGGGGGCTCGCCTTGCCCTTGCGGGTGATCGTGAGAGCCGCTCAGGGAGGCTCATCCCCTGGAAGAGCCCCCGCTCCAGCCCCAGGGTGAAGATCGCTTCCAGGACCCCGCAAGCTACGGAGTCGGCCTTCTCCGAGGTCCGGCAGCAGTCCGAGGCCTCACCGCGGTGGTCCACATCCCCGAGCTTGGTCCCCTTCTCGACCTCTAAGCCGCTATAGAGCAGCCCGCGGATCACCCCGGAGATCTTGGCTCTCACAGGCTCATCATCTACCCAGCCGACGAGCTCGCCGGCCTCGACCTTCTCACCGATCTCGTGAGCCGCGCGGAAGATACCGGATACAGGGGCACGGAGAACCCTTTCTTCCTTGTAGCCATAGCTCTTGCAGGGGACACCGGTGTCAGGGATCGCCTGGCCGTTATAGATCACCCGGCCGTCTTGTGGGCCGTCCCGGGTCTCGATGACCGCATCGGCGTGGACCCCGGCAGTGATCCCCGGCCCAAGAGCTATGACGATGGGAGCCTGGCCGATCCTCGTGTCCAGCGGCCGCTTGGCCATCCGCCCGTCGATGAGCACGGTGGGCTTGAGCTCCGAAAGGGTTCGGGCCTCAGGGTCGATCAGGACCGGGACCCCCCCGACCTCGGCGATATACCTCTTCGCCTCCGCCAGGTCTTGCACTAGCTTCCCTTTGATCCCCTCGACCTCGCACTCTCCCGTGAAGACGGCCTGAGCGAAGGAGACGAGCCTTCTCACCGCCAGGGGCTTCTCCAGCTCAAGGACGATGACAGGGAAACCCGCCCAATTAAGTCGGCGGATCGCGCCTGAAGCCAGCTCACCGCCGCCTCGAACTAGGACCCAAAAGTCCTTGAACAGCTCGCGAACTGCCATCTGCTCTAGTCCCCCTCCAATTCCACCGAGTTTTTCACCTTGATCATCTCCGCCAGGATGCTCACCGCGATCTCCCCGGGCTCTCGCCCGCCGATGGGGAGCCCGATCGGGGTGTGCACCTCGTTCAGCCGCTCCTCAGCGAGCCCCGCTTCCTGCCTCAGCATCCGGAAGAGCTCCACTCTCTTCCGGATGCTCCCGATCATCCCGAGATAGGCCGGGCTCACCCCATGCCGCAAGAGCCTTTCCAGGACTAACCTGTCCGTCTCATGGGAGTGAGTCACGATCGCCACGAAGGTCCGACGATCGGGGAGGGGGAGCTCGCCGCGATAGTCGATATGATGAGTTCGGGCCACGAATGGGGCCACCCCTTCCAAAAGGTCCGGCCGCTCGTCGGCCACCTCGACCTGGAAGAGCTCCATGGCTGCCGCGAGCTGAGCCAGCTTCCGCCCCACATGCCCGGCCCCGAAGATCAACAGCCGCGGCAGGCTCTCCACCACCTCCAGGAAGACTCGGGCAGTTCCATACTCCTGGAGGGCTGTCCCGCCACCACCCTGGGAGAGGAGGGCCTGAGCCTCCTCTCGGACAGCCTCGACGAGATCCGCGGGGAAGCCACTGCTGCTGTATTCCAAACCGCCCTTAAAGAAGGCCATCTTCGCGGGCCTCGGGTCAATAAAGTGGGCGAGGACGAACCGCTCGGCCTCGCTGAGCAGCTCTTGCATCCGACGATAGAGCTCTGCCCCGGCCGGTTCAATGAAGACCCTGACCGCCCCGCCGCAGAACATTCCGAGGTCTGAGAGCCTATACTCGAGGAGGAGTGCTTCCGGGCCTGGGCCGAGCCGCATCGCCTCGGCCTTAACGCGCTCTTCCAGGGCCCCGCCACCGATGGTGAACTCCGTCGCCCCGTCAGGATGGACGAGGAGCTTCGCCCCCCGCCGCTGGGGGGCCGAGCCGCGGGTCTCGACGAGATGGGCGAGGGCGAACGCCCGCCCCGCATTGAGCAACTCAGCTACCCTAGTGTAGAAGGCCCTCATTCTGTTCCTTTTCTTTCCGCTCAAGCTCGAGCAATCGAGCGTAATCCCCGGGCGTATCGAGATCGAATTGAGTCGAGCCCTCCTCCAGGGGGATCTTCCAGGCCAGATCCCAGTAGCGCTTGACCAGGGCCAGGCCGCTCGTATCGCCCTCCAAGCGAGCCAGTTCGGGCAATAGCTCCCGGGCGAAGGCGACTGGATGGCCCTTCTCACCCTTGTAGATGGGGAAGCAGAGCAGGGCACCGCTCTTGAGGAGCCCCTCGAGCACAAGGTCGATCAACTCAGAGGTCACGAGCGGCATATCCCCTTGAAGGAAGAGCGCGCCTGGGGCCCCTTCCGGGAGGGCGGCGATCCCGGCCCGGACCGAGGAGGCTCGACCCGAGCGCCAGAGCTCGTTTCTTATGATCCTGAGCTTAGGATGATGCCCCAGCTCAGCTAGGGCCGTGAGGACTTCCTCTCCTGTATAGCCGAGCACGAGGAAAACCGGCTCGAGCTGTGAGCTTAAGGCCTCTCGGACGACATGATAGATCACCGGCCGGCCGCGGAAGGGGAGGAGCAGCTTATTCCTCCCTTCAAATCGCGAGCTATCCCCCGCGGCAAGCACTATCCCGGGTATCACGACACGATCGCGCCCCCCTCACCTCAAGGCTCATCAGCAATGTTATTTCCCGATAGAGCGGGTTGTCAAGGAGGGCTCCAGCAGGCTATGCTATGCTTTCGACATGTCGCGCAAATTGAGCCCGAGCGCCCAAAAGGTCCAAGAGGCCCTAAAAGCCCTCGGCCTGCCCTATCAGGTAATAGAATTACCTGAAACGACTCGGACCGCTGCCGAGGCGGCCAAGGCGATCGGATGCGAGCTCGGTCAGATCGCGAAATCCCTCATCTTCAAGGCCAAGAGGACGGACCGGCCCATCTTAGTGATCGCCAGTGGCGCCCATCGTGTCGATGAAGAGAGGCTCGCCTCATTTCTAGGTGAGCCGGTAGAGAAGGCCGATGCCGCTTTCGTCCGCCAATGGACTGGCTTCGCCATCGGTGGAGTCCCCCCGGTCGGCCATCCCGAGCCGCTAGAGACCTTCATCGATGACCAGCTAATGCGATATGAGCGGATCTGGGCCGCAGCCGGCACACCCCATGCGGTCTTCGAGCTCGACCCTGCGGATCTAGCAAGGATAACCGGTGGCCGAGTGGTCTCACTCGAGCGGTGAGTTTACCCCTAAAGATAAAGAGACCATGCAATTCAATCCTATCGGCCTCGGCTTGGCAGGCCTTGAAGAGCGCGTATAATTAAGCTGCGAATCGCCTGCTGAGCCCAGACAGAACAGATGGGCTGAGCCGGGCGCTGACCGCAAGCTCTTAGGGATGGCAAAGGGCGATGGATAACCGAATGGCCCTCACTCTCGCCATTCTTGGCGGGGGAATCGGTCTCCTCTTGAGTGGCCGGCTCCGCGCCGACCTTGTGGCGCTCCTCATCGCCGTCGCGCTCGGAGTCAGCGGGATCTTGACCCCTCAGGAGGCCCTCTCCGGATTCAGCCGGTCGGCGGTTATCACCATCATGGCCATCTTCGTCCTAGCCGAAGGGTTGCGGCGGACCGGTCTGACCGAGCGGGCGGGGAACCTGCTCTTGCAGCTCGCCGGTGCGGCGGAGCGGCGGCTTGTGGTGGTCGTGATGCTAGCCGGGGCCTTCCTCTCGCTCTTCATGAATAACATCGCTGCCATGGCGGTCCTCTTGCCCGTGGTCTCGGGGGCGGCGCGGAAGGGAGGGGTCAATCCCTCCCGCCTCTTGATCCCATTGGCCTTCTCGACCCTGCTCGGCGGGATGGCGACTCTCCTGACCACAACCAATATCGTCGTGAGCAGCCTCCTAAAAGATCAGGGTCTAGCCGGCTTCGGCCTGCTCGACTTCGCCCCAGTCGGCCTACCACTCGTCGCCGTCGGGATCGCCTTCGTGGCCCTTTGGGGGCACCAGCTCCTGCCCGCACGGTCGCCCGCGGAGCGACTCCAGGCCATCCGTGAGGCTGAGGGAGACGGGGACCTGGTCGAGACCTATCGCTTGGGGGAGCGGCTCTTCCGCGCCCGGATCCCGGCCGGCTCGTATCTGATCGGGAAGCCCCTGGCCCGGAGCACCTTCCGGGAGATCTACAACTTGAATGTTGTGGCGATCGAGCGAGAGGGGCGGACGATGCTCTGTCCCACCCCTGAGGCCGTCCTCCAGGAGGGGGACATCGTCCTCCTCGAGGGGAGGCTCGAGGAGTTCAAGCGCCGGGATGTCGAGCCCTACCTCGAGATCCTTCCCCCCCGAGAATGGCATGAGCGGGACCTCGAGGCCCCCGCCGTGGTCATGGTCGAGGCCGTCCTAGCCCCTCGCTCGAGGCTGATCGGCCAATCCCTCCGGCAGACCCACTTCCGCGAGAAGTATGGGATGAGTGTCCTTGGGATCTGGCGGGGGGATCGGCCGATCCGGACCGGCCTGAGCGACCTCCCGCTCCAGTTCGGGGATGCCCTCCTCCTCCAGGGGCCGCGAGATCGGCTGGCGATCCTCCGGGGCGAGCCGGACCTCATCATTTCAGGGAATGGGCTGGAAGAGGCGGCCCCTCTCCCTGTCCCCGGCAAGGGCTGGCTGGCCCTAGCGATCCTGGCCCTGACCCTGCTCGGCGCGGCCCTCAGCCGCCCAGCGGTGGGGGAGATCATGCTCGGTGGGGCCCTGGCGATGATCCTGGCCGGGGTCCTCACAATGGATCAGGCCTATCGTGCGATCGACTGGAAGATAGTCTTCCTCGTCGCTGGGGTCCTCCCACTCGGGCTCGCGATAGTCAAGACCGGGGCGGCCACCGAGCTGGCGAGCGGGCTCACCTCCTTCTTGGGCCCGGCCGGGCCGCTCGCGCTCCTCGCCGGTCTGGCGATCTTGACATTCCTGCTCAGCCAAGCGATCAACGGCGCGGCCGTGGCGGCTATCGTCGCGCCGGTCGCGATCCAGGCAGCCCAGCAGAGCGGGGCCAACCCCCGGGCGCTCGCCATGGGGGTGGCACTGGCCACCTCGATGGCCTTCCTGACCCCCCTCGGCCACCCGGTGAACATGCTCGTCATGGGCTTAGGGGGCTATCGGGTCCGTGATTACGTGAAGGTCGGGCTCCCGCTCGCCCTCCTCCTCTTGGGGGTGATGCTCCTCTTCCTCCCGCTCTTCTGGCCCTTGGAGTGACCGCCGGTCTCGGCGCGGTTGAATTCGCTCCTCATGATCATCTATACTTCTCGTAATTAAGCGACTGCTAAGGAGGTAAGGAAGGATGGAGAGGCGGAAGGATCTGTTGGATCTCGCGGTGGGGGTTATCCTCTTCGGCTCGCTCTGGGGCCTGCTGGAGGCGACGCTCGGTGGGCTGCTCCATGCCCTCAAACTGCCCTATACAGGCGCGATCATGGCCAACCTCGGGTTCACGATCATGGCCGCCGCCGTGGCGGTCTACAAGAGACCGACCCTGCCAGCGGGGATCGGGCTCGTCGCCGCCTCCTTCAAGCTCTTGGATGTCCTGATCTTCTCTCTCTCGCCGCTCGCCCGGGCGGTCGTGAATCCGGCGATGGCAATCATCCTCGAGGCCCTGGCCTTCCAGGGAGTGGTGAGCTTGCTTTGGAGATCCTATCAGCGGAGCGAGCTGGCCCGAGCGGGCACGGGCCTATCGGGGATGTATCTCTCCTATGTCGGGATCGCGCTCGTCTTCTTCTACATCCTCAGGCGGGGGCCGAAGGATGTGACTGACCCGCTGGGACTAGTGGGATTCGCCCTCCAGGACGGGACGATCGCCGCGCTGGCCGCGCTCATCGCGGCCCCGCTCGGGCACCGCTTCGGCGAGCTTCTCCGGGCGGGGAAGGAGCGGCTCGCTGCACTCAACCCGCGGCTCCTCTATCGCGGTGCGCTCGTTCTCACCGCGGCCTGCTGGCTCGCTGCGGCCCTGAGCCTGCTCCTAATGTGAAGATCCTTCTCACCGGCCGGGTCGGGGTGGGGAAGACCACGGCCCTGAACAGGACCTTAGCGCTCCTCGGGACCGCACCGGGCGGCTTCCGGACTGAGCGCTGCTGGCTCAGCGAGGGCCTGCAGGGCTACCGAATCGTTGACCTCGTGAGCGGCCGGGCGGCCCTGATCGGGAAGGTCCTCGCCAGCGGGCGGGTGATCCCTTGCCCTCAAGGCTTCGAAGAGGTCGGAGTCGAGGCCCTCCAGCGGGCCATGGAGCGGGAGCTGATCGTCATGGACGAGCTGGGCTTTTTAGAGCTCGGTGCTCCTCGATTCCAGGAAGAGGTCTTTGCGGCCTTGCGAAGCTCCAAGCCGGTTCTGGGGGTCCTCAAGCAGGAGCGGAATAGCTTCTTAGACGCGATCCGGGCGCTTGCCGGGATCAAATTGCTCGAGCTCCAGGAGGAGAACCGCGACCGGCTCCCTTTGGAGATTGTGAGGCTCCTGCGCATGGGGCTCCCGGTCAGTCAGTGAGTTAATTCGCCCCTGCCGAGGACTCTGCTCAGGAGATCTCGCGGGAGAGAGAAGGACCTGTTCAGATAGATCGCGCCCTTGGACCAAACAATGAGGGCTAGAAGGCAAGTTAAGGGGAAGGTAGCTCTGATCGAACCTCGCTCGCCGGGGTTTCATATCTTCAGCCTCAACAAGCTCCCCCGGCTGGGGCTCCCGCTGCTCGGGGCACTCCTTAAGGGGCGGGGTTACAGCGTGCGGATCTTCTGCGAGGAACTCGCGCCGCTCGATTGGTCTTGGGTCTTGAGCGCGGATCTCGTCGGGATCTCCGTCATCACCCCCACCGCGCCCCGAGCTTATGAGCTCATCCGACAGATCAAGGCTCGAGCCCCCGGCATCCCCATCGTCCTCGGCGGCCCGCAGGTGACCTTCCTCCCTGAGGAGGCCCTGGAGGCGGGCGCGGATTATGTCGTGCGCAGAGAGGGGGAGGAGACGCTCGTGGAGTTAGCCGAGGCCCTCAAGGAGGGCGAGCGGGAGCCTTCTGCTATCCTAGGCCTCTCTTACCGCAGTGGTGATGAGATCAAGCACAACCAAGGGCGGCCCCTCATCGAGGACCTCGACCGCCTCCCCTTCCCCGATCTCTCCCTGATCGCCGGGGCTGAAAGGATCAATGTCCTCCCGATCCAGACCTCGCGCGGCTGCCCTTACAATTGCAAGTTCTGCTCGGTGGTGAAGATGTTCGGCCGCAAGTATCGGGCCCGCAGCGTGGAGGGCGTGCTGGAGGAGCTCCGCCTCCTCCACCGCCGTTCTCCCCGGGCCCATGTGTTCTTCTACGACGACAACTTCTCCGAAGATACCGCGAGGACGAAGAGACTGCTGGAAGCGATGCTCCGGGAGGGGCTGACTCCTCCCTGGTCGGCCCAGGAGCGGGTGAAGGTCGTCCGGGACACTGAGCTGTTGGAGCTGATGAAGCGGAGCGGCTGCGTGCGCCTCTGCTTGGGGCTGGAGTCGATCAACCCTGAGACGCTCAAGAGCTATCGTAAGGCCCAGACGGTCGAGGAGATCGACCGCGCGATCAAGGTCCTCCATCGCTATGGGATCAAGGTCCACGGGATGTTCGTCCTAGGGGCCGACACCGATACCCTGGCCACGATCAGGGAGACGCTCCGCTACTCCCTCGCGATGCAGATCGATACCGTTCAGTTCTTGATCCTCACTCCAGTGCCGGGGACGGAGACCTACCAAGAGTTGGAGGCTGAGGGGAGGATCTTCACCCACAGATGGGAGTTATTCGACGGCCACCATGTAGTCTTCCGCCCGAAATTACTGAGCCCTTGGCAGCTCCAAGCGGCGGTCACTCTAGAGGCGATGCCCCGGTTCTACTCCTTCTGGCGGGGGATCGGTGCGGCCCTCAAAGGGGAGTTCCGCAACTCCTTCTTCGTCTTCTACGGCCATCGGCTACTGAAGAGATGGAAGGCCCTCAATATCGACTTCTTAAGATGGCTCCAGGGGCAGGGATGGGAGGTAGCGGCTGAGAGCCGGTCACCGCTGCAGTAGGAGCAAGCTCATCGAAGCGAATGCTTCCTCAAAGAAGCCCGGGCGGGGCGGCCCCGCCCGGCCTACTAGAGCCTGAGCCTCCTTGGAATTTAGCCCTCAAACTGAGGAGGCCCCGTGCCTGAGCTGGGCACGGGGCCTCCCTAGCGGAGACTACTGGAACCTAACAACAACCATCGGGGCAGCAGCACTTGCATCCGGCTTGGGGCAGTCTGCCCTCAGCCACGAGCCGCTCATACTCTGCTCGGCTCATGCAGAGCACTTCGGGCTCTTGGGCAGAGCGAGAGCGCGCTACCCCGGCCATCCCTGCTAGGCCCAGCAGCATAACCGTCACGCCCTGCCCCAGTCGGCGCAGGAAGGCGCGGCGATCATAGGCCTCACAAGAAGCCTCGGCTGCCATTGGCATTCACCTCCTTCCTCACCTCACTCCTCTTGCTCAGGGACCCCTATCAGGCTCTTAAGCTTTGCTCTCAAGGCCGCGATCTGCTCCGCTGCCTCAGAGATGCGCGCAAAGAGTGGTTGGTTGGCCTTGATCCCCTCGCGAATCATGAAGGTGGCCGCGCTGGAGCGGCTCCGGCAGATCCCGGAGTCCACCAGCATGTCCAGATGGTTTAAGATCTCATTACTCACTCTGACCATGACCACCTGCTCGCGATTGGAGAGCGCCTGCTTGATAGCTTCAGCAAGGTCATCCCCGGAGGCGCAGCAGAAATAGGCCTCAGGGGCAGATCTCTCCCCCTCTTCTCCTCTTATCCTGGGCCTCTTCCGCTCCCCAGCCATACGCCTCCTTTGTTACTTGTAATATTATAACGGAAAATTACCGGCCGTCAAGGGCGGGGCTTCAAAGGCCGGGGCCAACGAATTCGGACCGAGGTCAGCGGGCAGTGAGTTCTGCGGGATGAAGATGAATGGGAAGTTAATAGCGGGACGAATGCTGGGCAAGCTAAGCTCCCGGGGCTGGCTGGGCTAGAGCAGGCGCTAGACCTCCCCTTCGAGGCGACGGCCATAAGCTTATAGCAAGCGGCTCGATCGGGCAGAGGGGGTTTGTTATAATGAACTTAGCCGCTCGATCCCGAGCTAGGAAGGGTTTTGGAGGTGTATGCTCTTGCAAGAAGTGATCGATGCCGATATTAACCCCTCCACAGGGGCGCCTATACAATCCTCCAAGGCGGCCGCTATTGAGGGCCGCGCTGAGATCCTCGAAGAGATCCAAAGGCTGAAACAGGAGAAGAACGCCATCATCCTCGCTCATAACTATCAGATGCCGGAGGTGCAGGATATCGCAGACTTTGTGGGTGACTCTTTAGGGCTCTCACAAGCGGCAGCAAGGACGGACGCAAGGATGATCATCTTCTGCGGAGTGCATTTTATGGCCGAGACGGCCTCGATCATCTGCCCGGATAAGAGGGTCTTGCTCCCCGATTTAGAGGCCGGTTGTTCATTGGCCTCTACCATTGATGCCAACCAACTCAGGGAATGGAAGGCTCAATACCCGAACGCGGTCGTTGTCTCCTATGTGAACACGACGGCCGAGGTCAAGGCCGAAAGTGATTACTGCTGCACTTCCTCAAACGCGGTGAAGGTGATCAACTCGATCCCGCCGGATAAGGAGATCTTATTCCTGCCGGATATGTTCCTCGGGGCTTATCTGGAAGCGGTTACGGGCCGGAAGATGCACCTCTGGCCGGGAGAGTGCCATGTGCATGCCGGGATCCGCCCTGAGCACATCACTAATATCCGTCAGATCCATCCTGAAGCCGAGATGATGGTCCATCCCGAGTGTGGCTGTGTCTCGACATGCATGTATTATCTGGCTTCAGGGGCTATAGGCGGAAGAACCTATATCTACTCGACCGAGGGGATGATCAGGCATGTCTGCCGATCGCCGGCCAAGGAGTTTATTATCGCTACGGAAGTGGGCATACTCCATCGGATGAAGAAGGAAGCGCCCGGCAAAGTATTCTATCCGGTCGATGAAGGAGCGATCTGCAGATATATGAAGATGATCACCTTAGAGAAGGTCCTAAGATCCCTCCAAGAGGAGATCTATGAGGTGAAGGTCCCACAAAGGATAGCCAAGAAGGCCCGACTGGCGATCGAACGGATGCTGGAGTTGGCCTAAGCCTGTCCTGTCTGGTCTAGTCTAGCTAGAGCCTCCCGCCCATGGTCAGGGCCAAGACAGCCTTCTGGAGGTGGAGGCGGTTCTCCGCCTGGTCATAGATCCAGGAGAGATCAGGGTCGTCGCATAGCTCATCTTCGGCCTCATTCCCCCGATCGATCGGCATCACATGCATGAGGTAGCCCGGCTCGGCCAGCTCCTTCTGTCGCTTCCGGGTATACTTCCAGTCCTTGAACTTCCCCGCCAGCTCGATCTCCGCTTCCTTACCGATCTCATAGCGGCGGGGGCTCATCCAGCCCCGAGGGAAGACGATCGTCGCCCCTTTGAGGGCCTCATCCAATTCGCTCGTTACCTCGAATTTGCCGCCGCTCTCCCTGGCATACCTCTTGGCCAGGCTTAGCACCTCAGGGTCGAGTTCGTACCCCTTAGGGTGAGCCAGGATCACCTCGAGCCCGAACCGCGCGGCCAGGACGAGGTCCTCCTGGACCGAGCCCCAGGACCGGACCCAGGGGGAGTAGGCCCACATCACCACAAACTTTACCCCTCGCAGGTCCGGCCCGAGCTTCTCCCTCATGGTGTAAAGATCTGTGAGGGCCTGGCAGGGGTGCCAGATGTCTGAAGCCATATTGATCACTGGTATTTCGGCGTGCTCCGCAAACTTATACATGATCTCAGTCCCCTCCCCATATCGGGAGACCTTATCCTCGAGGAGCCTGATCCCGATCCCATGGGCATAGCGGGCCATGACCTTGGCTGTATCCTTGATCGTCTCCCCCGCCCCGGGCTTATCCTCCAGCGAGAGCCGAAGATCCGTGGCGGCGATGAACTGGGCATGGCCGCCGAGCTGGGTCATCGCGCTCTCGAAAGAGAGCCTGGTCCTCGTGGAGGTGTTGAAGAAGAGCATGAGAAAGGTCTTGTCCTGGAGGCAATGGTGCGGCAGGCCAGAATAATACATGGACTTGAGCTGATCGGCCACCTTGAGGGCGACCTCCAGCTCCTCCTTGGTCCAGTCCTTGGTGCTGATGAGATCCTTCCCTTGGAGCTCGAACCAGCCCATCATTTCCTCCTTCGGATTCCCCTCACCCCGGCCCTCTCCCACGAGGGGAGAGGAGACTTACTTACATGATCAGGGCCATCAGGCCCTTCTGGGCATGGAGGCGGTTCGCGGCCTGCTCGACAATTACAGAATTCGGGCCGTCGATCACCTCGTCGGTCACCTCCTGGCCCCGATCGGCGGGGAGGCAGTGCATATACAAGGCATCGTTGGTGAGCGCCATCTTCTCCTCGGTGGTGATCCAGTGGCGGTTGGCCTCGAAGATCGCCTTGGCCTTCTCCAGGTCGGCCGGGGTCCTCCCGTCCGTCGGCTGGGCCGTCCAGGCCTTGGGGTAGACCACATCCGCGTCCTTGAAGGCCTCGTCCATGTCGTGGACGACCTTGAACGAGCCCCCGAACTTCTTCACATTCTTCTTCACAAAGTTGAGGACATTCGGATCGAGCTCGAGCCCCTTCGGATGGGCGAGCACGATCTCCATCCCGAAGAACGAGGCCCCGATGATGGCCGATTGGGGGACGGCTAGGGGCTTCTCCACCGAGCCGGAGTAGGCCCAGCTCATCACGAACTTCTTCCCCCGCAGGTCACCGAGCTTCTCCTGCATCGTCATCACATCGGCCAGGGCCTGGCAGGGGTGATACATGTCGTCCTCCATGTTGATCACCGGGACTCTCGACCATTCGGCGAACTCCCTCACGATCCGGTCCCCCTTCCCGTAGAGCCAGCCGGTATGCTTCCCGTAGATGCGGATGGCGATGGCATCTCCCATCTCGGCGAGGACCCGCGCCACATCGCTGATCCTCTCGGTGGTGTAGGCCTGCTCCTCTCCCTTTAAGGCCGGGGTATAGACCGCCCCCGGCTGGAGGAAGTGGGCATGGCCCCCGAGCTGGGTCATCCCCGCCTCGAAGGAGTTCCTGGTCCGCAAGGAGACATTGTAGAAGAGCATGAAGAGGGTCTTCCCCTCCAGGAGCTTATGGGGCTCCTTGCGGATGAACTTCCGCTTGAGGTCGTGGGCCGCCTCGAGGATCGCCTCGAGCTCGTCGCGAGTGAACTCCATCAGTGTAATGAAATCCCGCCCTCGGAGCGTGGTATTGGACATGGTCATCCCTCCTCTAGATTCAGTCCTTGGTGATCGTCGTCCCGGCCCGGCCTTCCAAGGCCAAGAGGGCCTTCCCCAAAGAGGTGATGATCGCCCTCCTCCCGCCTGACTCGATGAACCGGATTGCCGCCCGGACTTTGGGCTCCATCGAGCCGGGGGCGAAGTGCCCCTCGGCATGGTAGCGCTTGGCCTCCTCGAGGGTCATGTGCGAGATGGGCCGCTCCTTGGGGGTCTTATAGTGCAATTTCACCTGTTCAACATCGGTGAGGATGAGAAAGGTCTGGGCCCCGACATCGACTGCTAGCCGCTCGCCCGCTAAGTCCTTGTCAATAACGGCCTCAACACCTATGAGGCGTCCGCCCTCGCGGATCACGGGGATCCCGCCGCCGCCGGAGGCGATGACGATCGCCCGGTTCTCTAAGAGGGTCCGGATCGCTTCCTTCTCCACGATGGCCTTGGGATCTGGGGAGGGGACCACCCTCCGCCAGCCCCGGCCGGCGTCCTCTTTCACATGATAGCCCTTCTCCGCAGCCGAGCGCTTGGCTTCAGTCTCACTGTAGAACGGCCCGACGGGCTTGCTGGGGTTCCGGAAGGCTGGGTCATCTTTGTCCACAATGACTTGGGTCACGATCGTGGCGATCGGGATCTCCCCATGACCCCGCTCGGCCAGGATATTATGCAATGTCTGCTGGATCATATAGCCAATCAACCCCTGGCTCTCCGCGCCACAGACATCAAGAGGCATCGGGGCGGCCACCTCCCTGGCCAGCTCGTTCTGCAAGAGGATGTTCCCCACCTGTGGCCCATTCCCGTGGGTGATGACAAGCTTATACCGCCCGGAGACCACCATCTCGGCCAACTGCTCGCAGGTGATCCGGACATTGGCCATCTGCTCCTCGAAGGTCCCCCGCTGCCCCGGCTGGAGGATGGCGTTCCCCCCTAAAGCGACGACGACCAACTCCTTCTCCAATTGTGGTCACTCCTCGGTCGCTGGATAGAGGACTCAATTATATGCTATGCCTTCCGCTTGTCAACCCTTAATCCTTGAGCAGGCCCGTCCGCTCGTTGAATTCTGCGATCAATCGGTCGATCTCCTCGGCTTGGCGGTGAACCCGGTCCCAGTAGCCAGGAAAGTCATACCATTGGGCTTCTAACTCCTCGGCGGACCTTCCCATCTGCTCGACCCAGGTGAAGTATTTCAGGTTATGGATCCGCCTCCGGTCATAGTAGGAGAGCTCGAGCATGTGCTCGGTCCCTTGAGCCAAGAGATACCGGTGGTAGGCGATCGCCGCCTTTTCCCTTGTGTAAGGGCCTTGCTGCTCCCTCAGCTCGCGGAGCCGGGACTCGTAGAGCTCTATCGAGTCTGTGAAGACTGTAAGGACCAGATCTTTCCTAGTGAGCTCATAATACTTGGCGAACTTGATCGCCGCAAGGAGGTTCCCCACCGAGGAGATCCCTAAAAGCGAGAGCTGGGAGATGAAGTCCTCGGGGAGGCCCTGCTCCACAAGATACTCCTGGCCCTGAGGCTCATTGAAGAGGCGGAGAAGTTGGATGCAGTGCTCATCGTCGATGGCGATGACCATATCAGTATTCCGGACATTGTGGATCCAGGGGACATGCTTGTCCCCGATCCCCTCGATCCTGTGGCTCCCGAAGCCGTTATAAAGTAAGGTCGGGCACTGGAGGGCCTCCCCCACGGCCAACTTGCTCGCGGGATACCGCTCCTTCAGATAGTCAGCGCATCCCAAGGTCCCGGAAGAGCCGGAGGAGAGGACTACCCCGGCATACCGCCTTTCATCATCGCCTGCGAGCTCGTTCCGGAGGACCTCCTCCATCGCCGGCCCGGTGACGGCATAATGCCAGAGGTGGTTCCCTAGCTCATCGAACTGGTTGAAGATCACCACATCCTTACGGGTCTGCCTTAGCTCCTTGCACTTCTGAAAGATCTCCCAGACATTCGACTCCGTCCCGGGAGTGGCGATCACCTCCCCAGCGACCCGGGAGAGCCACTCGAACCTTTCGCGGGACATCCCCTCGGGGAGGATCGCGATCGAATCGCAGCCTAGAAGATAGGCATTATAGGCCCCGCCGCGGCAATAGTTTCCCGTCGAGGGCCAGACAGCCTTCTGGTAGGTCGGATCGAATTGGCCGGTCACGAGCCGCGGGACGAGGCAGCCGAAGGTGGCCCCGACCTTGTGCGAGCCAGTAGGGAACCACTTCCCCGCCAAAGCGATGATCCGGGCCTCGACACCTGTAAGCTCTTCGGGGATCTCCAGGTAATTGACGCCATTGAAGAGCCCGCCCTGCTTCACTGGCTCGTTCTTCCAGGTGATCCGGAAGAGGTTCAATGGATGGAGGTCCCAGAGCCCGATCCCCTTTAACTTTTCTTTAATCTTTCCAGGGATCAGCTCGGGGTCCCGCATCTGAGCGAAGGTGGGGATGATGATCCCCCTCTCCCGAGCTCGCTTTACTGTGCGACGCAACTGCTCCTCATTGATGGAAAGGTCGATCATCTCTTCTCTCCCCCTCCAGATCAGAGAAGTGCCCTCTCGAGGAAGGCCAGAAGGACCTCAAGAGCCCGCTCGAGTGAGCCTAATTCTACATATTCATCGGGCCGGTGGGCCAGTGCAATCGAGCCCGGGCCAAAGATCACGAACGGGATCGGGACCCCGGCCTTGGGGATGATCGTGGCCGCATCGGTGCAAAAAGGGGCGATTCCCGGGGCGGCCTCGCCGGCCGCGGCCAGGAACTCCCGGACATAGCCGTCATTCTTGTCTGAGAAGACCGGGGGATGGTAGCTCAAAAGCTCTTGCTCGAACCTCGCCCCGGCCTTCGCTGCCGCCTCCTCTCCCAATCTCTTTACCAATGCGATCGCCCACTCCTTGGTCTCCTCGGAGATGACCCGGAAGTCGAGCTCCACCTCCGCCCGATCAGGGACGATGTTCACCCGCCAGCCGCCGCGGAATCGGCCGATATTGAGGGTTGGCCTCCCCCGCCCCGCGGTCGCCGGGAGCTTAGCAGCCTCAGCATTGAGGCTGGTGCAGAACGCTGCGGCGGGGAGGACAGCATTAATCCCTAGCTCAGGGCTCGAGCCGTGGGCCGCTCTCCCTAAGAAGCGGACCCGGAGCCAGAGCTCGCCCTTCTCGCCGATGAGAACATGGCCGTCACTCGGCTCGGCCACGACCATGAACTCTGCATCCACGAGGAGGCCCCGTTCCGCCAACATCTCGGCCCCGCGATAGCCCTGCTCCTCATCGGCGGTGAGGGCCAGGAGAAGGGTCTTCCTCAGGCTTCGGCCCTGTAGGTTGCACCTCGCAGCGATCAGCTTCGCCGCTTGGAGGATCACTGCCACACCGCCCTTCATGTCCGCCGCCCCGCGGCCGTAGAGCCGCTCGCCCTCAATGAGAGCCTCGAACGGGGGCTTGGTCCAGGGCTCATCCTCCTCCACCGCTACGGTATCGAGGTGGCCGCAGAGGACGATGCTCCCTCGCTCTCTCCCGGGGAGCCGCCCGAGCAGCGAGCTCCGCCCCGGCTCAAGAGGGACCAGCTCCGCTTCGAGCCCGCTCTCATAAAGATAGTCTCGAATATACCTTGCGATCTCCTCCTCATTCCCCGGGGGATTGGTGCTCCTGATCCGGACGAGCGAGCGGGTCAGCGCGATAGTCTCTTCAAGAGCCTTCTCGGTTACTCCCATCGCCTGGATGCTAGACTAGGGGGCGAGCCCCAATCCCTTTAGGGCCCGTTCGACCTCATCTAGGCTCGCCCCGATGGTGTAGGGCTCCTTGACCTCGGCAGCCTCCCTCGCTGCGGCGATGTCCTTCAACCCGCTGCCGGTGATCATGATTACCACCCGATCGCTCTTGCTCAGCCGGCCCTGCTCGGCCAATGCGCGAAACCCCGCATAAGCTGCGGCGGCCGCCGGCTCGGCGAAGATCCCTGTCCGGCGCGCCAGCTCGCCGATGGCCCGCAGGATCTCCTGATCGCTCACTGAGATGAAGGAGCCCTTGGCCGCACTCACATACTTCACGGCCTTGACGATGTCCCTCGGCTTCCCCACGGCGATGCTATCGGCCAAGGTCTTGGCCTCCTGATCTTCGATTATCACTTCATTACCGTCATACCGCTCGAAGGCCCGCTTGATCGGGGAGGCCCCTTCAGCCTGGACCCCGATGATCTTGGGAATCCCCGCGATGAAGCCCAGCTCCAGAAGGTCATGGAAGCCCTTGTAGATCCCGCTGATCACCGAGCCATCTCCCACGGGGACGAGGACCAGGTCGGGGACCTCCCAGTCGAGCTGCTCCGCGATCTCCAGCGCTCCGGTCTTCTTCCCCTCGACGAGATAAGGATTGATGGCCGCGCTCCGGTTATACCAGCCGTAGCGCTCGGCGGCCTCGAGGCAGAGGTCGTAGGCCTGATCGTAGCTCCCCTCGACGGCCAGGACCTTGGCCCCGTAGATGAGGAGCTGGGCGAGCTTGGCCGCTGGGGCGCTCTTCGGGACGAAGATGATCGTGGTCAGAGCGGTGTTCGCCGCGAAGCCGGCCAGCGAACTGGCGGCGTTCCCAGTCGAGGCGCAGGTGATGATCTTTTTATTCTTCTCCTGGGCCTTGATCACCACGAGCGCGCTCGCCCGGTCCTTGTAAGAGGCCGTGGGGTTCACCCCGTCGTCTTTGAGGTAAAGCTCACGCACGCCGTATTTCCTGGCAAGCTGCTCGAACCGGTAAAGCGGGGTCCAGCCGACCCGGAGGGGCTGGATATAGCGCTGACCCTCTTCCTCGACTGGGAGGATCGGGAGATACCGCCAGATCGTGTAGTTTTGGCTCCGCTTCTTCAGCGACTCTCGGGTGAAGCCCCTTCTAATCTTGCTATAGTCGTAGAGCACCTCCAGTGTCCCCCGCCGGGGGCCGCACCTCGGGCAGGTGTAGTCCAGCTCCTCAGGGCTATAGCTCGAGCCGCAGGTGATGCATCTTAAGGCCACGACCTTCATCGCTATTTGATCCTCTTCCAGAGCCCCTCCGTCACTTCGCGGGCCTCTCGATAGACAATCTCCTCGTCGACCCCTAAGATCCGGCGGTCCTGCATGATCACCCGCCCGTCGACGGTGACGGTCAGCACTTGCGGGTTCCCCGCCAGACCGAAGAGGAGATGGCCCATGAAGTTTCCCTCGTCCAGCGGCGTGGGCGGGAGGTAGTCGACCAGGATCAGGTCGGCCTGGTAGCCCGGCCTGATCCTTCCGACCTCGACCCCGAAGAGCCTCTTTGTGATCGCGTAATTGTTCTCGAAGAAGATCTTGCGGGCCAGATCGAAGCCGAGGGCCTTGGGGTCACGGCTTGCGAGCTTATGGACCAAGGTCATCGCCCGCAGGTCGGAGAGCATCTCATACCCGAAGCCATCGTTCCCCAGGCTGACCAAGATCCCCCGCTTCATCATCCCCGGGATGTCGGCGACCCCCACGGCATTGTTCATGTTCGACTGGGGGTTGTGGACTAAGATCGCGCCCGCCTCGGCTAGAATCCCCTTCTCTTTCTCGTCAAGGTGGACCCCATGGGCTAGGACGGTCTTAGCATTTAGAATCCCCAGGTCCCGGAGCCGCTCTGTCACCCTCTTTCCGTATCTCTTCAGGGAGTCCTCTTGGTCCTCCGGCCCCTCAGCGAGGTGGATGTGAAAGCCCGCATCCCTATCGCCCAGCTCACGCTTAAGCCGCTTAAGGGTCTCATCCGAGAGGGTGAAGGAGGCATGGAGGCCGATGAGCCCGCTCAGGCGGTCGTCCCCCTCAGCCCGGGCAAAGTCGAAGAACTCGATGTTCTCGCCGATTCCCTCCTCAGCCGGCCCGGGCCCGTCCCGATCGGAGATCTCGTAGCAGAGCGAGGCCCTTAACCCCAGCTCATCTACGGCAGCCCGCTTGATGGCCTTGAGGCTCCCGTGGATGCTATTGGGACTAGCATGATGGTCGATGATCGTGGTGACCCCGTTTTTGATGAACTCGATCCCCCCGACTAAAGCGCTATAGTAGATGCTCTCTTGATCGAGGGCCTTATCTAGCCTCCACCAGAACTGCTCCAGGATCTCGCCGAAGCTCTCCGGGGAGACCCCGGGGAGGGCCAGCCCCCGCGCTAGGGCGCTATACAGATGGGTATGGGCGCAGACAAAGCCGGGGAGGAGGAGTCGGCCCCTAGCGTCGATGGTTTTAGTCCCTTTTGCCTTCGGCGTCGGCGGCTCGGACTTAAGGAGTTCGTCCATCCCCCCGACCTTGGCGATCTTATCATCCTCGATCAGGACGAAGCCATTCTCGATCAGCCCATCCCCGTTGGTCCAGATCCGAGCGTTCTCGATCAGAATTCTGCTCATTCTCCCTCCTCAAACGGCAGGAAGGCCAGGGAGTTGATCAAGCCATTGAGGATCACGGCCATCTCCGCCGTCCCGGTCAGGGGGAACGCACCCTCGAACTCCTCCTTCAGCTCCAGGCTCTCGATCCGGAAATCTGGAGAGAGGCCGACCTTCATCAGCTCGTTCTCGAAGACCATCTTGCCGCCATTCTCTATGAAGAGCCGGGACTCCTTCCCTCCCTCCCGCCTCCTGATGGTCCAGCCTTTTCCTCCGGCCTCTCTCTCGACATAGAAGGCATTGTCCTTTTCCAGTTCAAAATCCTCCTCCCTGAGGAAGAGCCTGGGCTTGTCCTGGTAGGGTCTGCCCTGGTGGACACAGAAGGTCTCGCAGTCGCCGCAATCGTTGCAGAAGTCATCGATGTGGATGATCTGGCGGGTCTGCCTGAGCTGCAAGGGCTCCTCTCCGGTCACCGCCAACCTCCCTTGTCGACAGGAGACCACGGGCACCGACAGGGTGAGAGGCGAGACCGAGAAGGAGTAGTTGGCCCGATTGGGGCAGACCTCCACGCACTTGTCGCACAGGGTTGAGCACTGGAGACATCGGCCCGCCTCGGCCTGGGCCTCCTCCTCCGTCAGGGTCGCCTCCACCAGGTCGAAGCTGCCGCGCCGCTCGGGCGGGAGCATCCCCGGTTCACTTTGCAGGGCTTTTCTGGCCCGGACGCGCTTGGCCAGCACGATCTCCTCTTCGGAGAGCCCGGGCAGGCGGACCGACGGCCGCTCAAAGGGCACTCTCAACTCCCGACAGATGGCCTCCGCGGCCCTCCTCCCGTCGGCACAGGCCTCGACGATAGTGGCCGGGCCTCGCACCGCGTCCCCTCCAGCGTAGATCCGCTTCTCTCCTGCCAGCCCGGTCTCGGAGGAGACGGCGATGGTCCCGTCCTCGCGAATGGTGACCGCACTTCCGTCGAGGAAGGAGACCTCAGGCCGCTGGCCGATGGCCACGATGATCGAATCCGCTTCGAGCTGGAACTCGCTCCTTGCGATGGGGACCGGCCTCCTCCTCCCGTCCGGCCCGGGCTCGCCCAATCGGTTCCGCACGCACTCCAGGCCGGCCACCCGACCCTCCCGCAAGATTATCCTGGTGGGGGAGGCCAATTCCTCCAAGATCACCCCCTCGATGAGCGCTTCCGCGATCTCCTCCTCATTGGCCGGCATCTCGGCCCGAGTCCGCCGGTAGACGATGGTCACCTTGCCGCTGCCACCGGTGAGCCGCTTGGCCGTCCTGGCCGCATCCATGGCCGAGTTCCCCCCGCCGATCACCAGAACTCTGTGGCCCAGCTCGACCCTCTCTCCCCGCCGGACCCGGTCGAGGAAGTCAAGGGCATGGTAGACGCCTTCGCCGTCCTCGCCTTCGATCCCCAGGCGGGCATCACCTCCCGCGCCTGAGGCGATGTAGACGGCATCAAAGCCCTCCCTCAGGAGCTCCTCCGGGGGGGAGGTGATGGGGTGGGAGAGCTCGAGCTTCACCCCCAGTCCGGTGATCCGATCAATGTCCTCCTGAACGATGGCCTCGGGGAGCCGGAAGGGAGGGGCGATGGTCAGCATCCCTCCGGGTCGGCCCTTGGCTTCATAGATGGTCACCTCGACCCCGTTCAGCGCGAGGAAGTAGGCGGCAGCCAGTCCGGAGGGGCCGCTCCCGATCACCGCCACCCGGCGGCCCTTCCCTCCCCTTTTGTGATCCGCGAGCCTGATCCCGGACCGGGACCGGATGGCCCCCTTCTCGGCGGCGAACCGCTTGAGGGCCCGGATGGCGACGGGCTGGTCGTAGTTGTTGCGGGTGCAGCGGGTCTGACAGAGGTGGTTGCAGACATAGCCGGTGACCCCGGGCAGGGGGTTGCGGGAGAGGATAACTTCGAGCGCCTGGTCATACTTCCCTTGGGAGATCAGCCAGGCGTATTCGGGGACATCCTGCCGGATCGCGCACTCCTCCACGCAAGGGGCGGTGATGCAGTCGAAGAGGCCCAGCTTCGACTCCACCTTCGGCAGGCCATAGGGATGATAGCCCTTCTTGTAGCGTGGGTCTTTCAAGGCCCGGGCGGCCTCCCTTTCCAGGTTGGTCAGCTTGTCCTTGGCCAGCTCCTCCAGGCTCCTCACCCCCAGCCTCGCCATATCCCTCTCCAGGTTCTCCAGGTATTGAAGCATCCTGGAGTAGCCACCCGGCTTCAGCAGGTCCGTGACTACGGTGACCGGCCGAGCCCCGGCGGCCAGGATGTTCGTCAGATTGAAGGCGTCGGCCCCGGCGGAAAACGAAACATTTAAGTCGCCGTCGAACTCCCTCGAGAGCTTATGGAAGAGGTTGATGGTGATGGGATAGAGGGCCCGTCCGGACATATACATCTCTTCGCCTGGGAGGCGGCCCTTGTGGTTGGCCACTGCCAGGGTGTTGCTCAACTTCAGCCCGAAGGTGAGATCCCGCTCTGCGGCGACCCTCTTTAAGTTCTTGATCAGCTCCACCGCCTGAGCCCACTGCAGATCGTGCTCGAACACCCGGTCGGGGATCTGGACCTCCCTGAAGCCGAGGTGGTCATGGAGGATGCGCATCACCTCCTCTTTCCCCAGCAGGGTGGGGTTCAGCTTGACCGAGGTGTTTAGTCCCCGCTCCTCCATCAGGTATCTAGCGATCCGCTCGATCTCATCCGGGGGGCAGCCGTGCATGGTGGAGAGGGTGACATTGTTGGTGATGCGGGTTGGGATCTCGATCTCCGCGAACTGGGGGAATTCCTCCCTCAGGACCTCTCGAATCTCGGTGAGCTCCTCGGAGGCATCCTGCAGCCGGTCCATGAAACGGGTCATGGGCGGGCTCTTGATCCCCTTCAGGTCGTAGCCGACGCTCATGTTGAAGATCGTCCCGACCGGCCCCGCAAAGCCCAGGAGCCGATGGAGGATATGGATCAGCGCCCAAGCCTTAATATATTCGCCGGCGGACTGCTCCAGCTTGAGCTCCTGGGACCACTCGACATTGTAGCCTTCGTCCTCCATGTCGATGCAGGGCCTGGGGATCTCCAGTTCGTCCATGATCTGGACGGTCTTCAGCTCGATGAACCTCCCCCCTGATAGCCAGGCGCAGACGATGTTCTGAGCCAATTGGGTATGGGGACCGGCCCCCGGACCGATGGGGGTGGCCAGGTAATCCCCGAAGAGGTCCGCGATGGCATAAGGGCTATCGGCTTTAGGGTTATAGAAGAGCGAGCGATGGAGCCCGAAGATCGAGTTGTTACTCTCGAGCTCCTTCAGGATCCAGCTGAGAAGGAGCCCAAATGGCTGAACCTTCATCTTCCCTCCCTCTTCAGCTTCAGCTTGGCCAACATTTGCCATGCCGGCTGGATAAGCCGGCGGTGGTCTAAGTCCGAGGCCCACGGCCTCCCTCCTCCCCAGCCCGGCCGGAATCCCCTCCCCTTGGGGAGCGCCGGGGCAGCCGATCGAGATTGGCCACCCGGACCGACCTTTAGTGGAAGGATGATCGGGGTGGGGAGCGGGAGCAGAGCCACAGTTGGGAGGCCGGCTTTCATCTTCACGGGAACCACCGTTATGTATTATACTCCTGGGCAATCCCTAGGCCAAAGGTGACCGGTCCGGTTCGTTCGAGCCCGATCTACTGGCCGATCATGGGTTAAGCTGAGATGACACTAGCGAATATCATCACCATCGGGCGATTGGGGCTGATCCCCCTGATCCTCGCCCTCCTCCTGAGCGGGAGGGCGGTCTGGGCCTTCGGCCTCCTTTTAGCATTCCTACTCGGCGACCTGGCCGACGGGGCCCTCGCCCGGGCCAGGCGGGAGATCACCTCTCTGGGGGAATTTCTCGACCCTTTAGCTGATAAGCTCCTCGCCGCCGGGCTGCTAGTGGCCTTTGCCGCACTGGGCCAGCTCTCCTGGCTCCCCTTCATCCTCTTGGCGATCCCCCAGCTCGGTCTCCTCGGCGGAGCGGTCTTCCTAGCCCGCCGGGGAGGGAAGGTCATCAGCGCGAGGCCGCTGGGGAAGGGCGCGGCGGCGGTCCTGGCCCTCGGCCTGGCCCTGGCCTTCTTCCAGCTCCGCGGCTCAGGTGAGCTCATCTATCTCGGGATCTTCCTCTCTTATCTTGCGGGGCTCGACTACCTCCGGCTGATCCTGCGAGCCAGGGGCGGAACTCCTCCGGCGGCGGGGCAGTGAACTCGAGTTGCTCCCCCGTCCGGGGATGCCAGAGGCTGAGCCGCCAGGCATGGAGCATCATCCGCGGGGCGGTATCCCCCCTGCGCCCGTATTTTCGGTCGCCCACAACGGGGTGGCCGATATAGCGGAAGTGAACCCGGAGCTGGTGAGTCCTCCCCGTCTTCGGGCGGGCCTCGACCAGGGTCTTCCCCGCAGTGGGGAACCGTCCCAGCACAAAGAATTCAGTAGTCGCGCCCTTCCCCGCGGCATCGACGCTGATCTCTCCCCTCCGGAAGCGGGCTCGCCTCAAGGGGAGCTCGATCAGCCCTTCGTCCTCCTCGATAATGCCGTGGACCAAGGCTAAGTAGCTCTTCCCCACCTCGCCCCGCTTGAACTGCTCCACCAAGCTCTGATAGGCCAAGGCAGTCTTGGCGACTACGATTGCCCCGCTCGTCTCCCGGTCGAGGCGGTGAACGATCCCTGGTCTGAGCGGATCGCCGGTCTCGGCCAGCCGGCCGCAGTGGTGGAGGAGGCCGTTGACAAGCGTCCCTCCAAGGTGGCCCGAGGCCGGATGGGTCACCAGCCCGGCGGGCTTATCGACGACGATCAGGTCCTCATCTTCGCAAATGATCCTCAGGGCAATGGCTTCCGGCTGGGGTAAGAGCGGGCGGGCCGGAGGAGGCTCGAGCTCCACGCAGTCCCCAGGCTCGAGGAGATAGCTCGGCTTGACCGCCCGGCCGGCCACCCGGACCCGGCCGGCCTTGATCAATCGCTGGATCTCGGCCCGGGACCGGCCGGTCCGCTCCACTAGGAAGCGGTCGAGCCGCTTCCTGCCCTCCCCGCTCTCGGCGATGAAGCTCTCCACCTTCAGTCAGCCTATCCTAGCTTCTCCCCCGACACAGCTCAACTGCAGTTGAAAAGGGCCCCCACCCTGGTGTAATCTTTAGAGGGCAGAGAGGAGTCAAGGATGCGAATAGTCCTATGAATGTCGAATTTCTAGAGGCCCTAGAGGAGATCGCCAAGGAAGAGGGGATCGAGCGGGACGAGCTCTATGCTATCGTGGCGAAGGGGATCGAAGTGGCCTATCGCACGGAGCACGAAGGGGTCAAGGAGCTCCAGGTCGAGATCGACAAGAGCTCCGGGGACATCAAGATCACCGCCGATGGCAAAGAGGTCGAGCTCAATATCAGTGACTTCGGGCGGATCGCAGCTCGCCGGGCGGAGGAGACGATCCGCCAGGAGATCGTCCGTCGCCGGCGAGAGATCATCTATGAACGCTATGCCCCGAAGGTGGGGGAGCTGATCAGCGGTGCGGTCCACCGCTTCGAGGGTGGGAGGGTCTGGCTCAACCTCGGGCGGGCTGAGGCCCTCCTTGCCGAGGAGGAGCGGATCCCTGGCGAGCGCTACCGCCCTGGGGAGCAGCTCCGGGTCTACCTCTTTAAGGTGGAGAAGACCCAAGGTGACCCGCGGATCCTCGTCTCCCGGGCCCATCCTAAGTTCGTCGAGCGGCTCCTCGAGCTGGAGGTCCCGGAGATCGAGCAGGGATTGGTGAAGATCGAGGCCGTGGCCCGCGAGCCCGGTGTCCGAGCCAAGGTGGCCGTCTCCTCGATCTCCCCGGAGATCGATCCCGTCGGGACTTGCGTCGGCCCGAATGGAGCACGAGTCCGCGCGGTGGTCCGCGAGCTGAACGGCGAGAAGATCGATGTCATCCGCTGGAGCCCCGATGTGCGCGAGCTGATCAAGGCCTGCCTCGAGCCGGCCCAGGTCCTGGCGATCGAGGTCGATGAGCAAGAGAGGAAGGCCCGTGTGATCGTTCGCGAGGATGAGCTCTCGCTTGCGATCGGGAAGAATGGCCAGAATGCCCGGCTCACGGCCAAGCTCACAGGCTACGATATCGAAGTGGCTGCAGCGGAGCTAAAGGCTAGGGATGCGCGGTAATGGTCGAGCGCTTCTTCCTCTTTGCCTACCGGCTCGCCCGCTATCGCGCCTGGTGGGTCCTCGGCGGGACGGTCCTGATCGCGGCCCTCGCCCTAATCTATACCTTCGTCATCTCGGACCTTGAAGTCCGCAGCTCCTTCCTCGACCTCCTCCCTCAGAATGACGAGCTGATCGCCCGGTTCAAGGAGAGCCAGGAGGCGCTCGAGCGGATCGACTACCTCCAGATCCTCATCGAGCTGCGGGATCCCCCTCAAGATGAGGCCGAGCGGGAGCGCCTCCTCCTCGAGGCCTCTTCTCGGCTGATCGCCCACCTCAAGGAGAGCCCGGAGATCGTCGCGGCGAGCGATCGGCCCGAGGTGGCCCTCCCGGAGTTGATGGTCCTCACCGGCGGGCGAGAGCGCCTCCAGGAGCTCCTTGGCTATGTCGAGCGGATCGAGGCCCGTCTCCCCCCGAGCCCGAGCAGCGGGGTCGGGTCCGAGGCCGAGGCGGTCCTCAGCGGGGAGGGGCAGTTGAGCGCGGTCTACAGCGGGGCCAATGAGGCCCTGGAGGAGGCGCTCACCAGGGGCAGTGGGGGCGAGGGCAGCGCTGGCGGAGGGTTCGAGCCGGAGGGGCTGATCGCGGGGCTCTCCGCCTTGCAGGAGCTCACCCGGGGCGTGCAGCAGACGCTCGTTATCCTCGAGGAGCCGGAGGGCTTGGAGCGGGACATCGCCGGGCTGATCGGGGCACTCGATGGGCTCCGCCAGAAGGCCCAAGAGCAGGTCTTCCTCTCCTCTGACAAGACGGCGATCCTGGTGAGCGCCCGCCCGCGGCTCTCCTCTCAGGCCGGGGGCGTGGCCTATTGCCATAAGGTCGTGCGCCTAGTGAAGCAGGCTGTCGCTGCGGCCGGGCTTGAGGAGGGCTTCCGTATCGGGCTGAGCGGCTCCTACAGCTTCGCGACGGAGAGCGATCAGTTGATCAAACGCGATATGAGCTATACGGCCTTGATCGCCACCTTCGGCTTAGTGGCCATCTACCTCGTGACCCTCGGGGGGGTCCTCTTCCCCACACTGATCACGATCCCGCTCTTTGTGGCGATGCTCTTCACCCTCGCCTGGGCTAAGCTCGTCACCGGCGGACTGAACTTGATCACCTCCCTCCTCCCCTCACAGATCCTCGGCTGGGGTGACTACGGGGTCCACCTCATCGCCCGTTACATCGAGGAGCGGAAGCGGCGGCTCCGGATCGGCCCGGCCTTAAAGGAGACCTTCCTGGCCAAGGGGCTCCCGACCCTCATTGGCGGGGTCACTACTACCGTCGCGATCCTGACCCTCCTCTTCGGCCGCTCGCGGGGGATCTTCGAGATGGGGATCGTCTTCAGCTTCGGGATCCTTTTGACCCTCGCCCTGACCATCTTCCTCCTCCCCGCGTTGGTCGTCCTCTCCCATTTCGTCTTCCGTCGGACCTTCCGCAAACACCACCGCTTTCAGTTCAAGCTCGACCGCCTCATCCCTTGGGTCTTCCGCAGGAGATGGCCGATTATCCTAGTTACTATCATCCTCTCTTTGGCCCTGATCTTCCCCGCCTCGCGCGTCCACTTCCAATTCGTCTCCCAGGAGCTCCTCCCCCAGAAGATGGAGAGCCAGCTCGTCCGGCAGGAGATCCAGGAGAAGGGCTTCAATCTGGAACAATTGAAGCTGGGAGACTACTTCATCTTCTTCGCCAAGGATGAGGCCGAGCTGGAGCGGATCACCGCTGGGCTCCGCCGGATGGCCCTCGTCGAGAGCGTCGATTCCCTCGCCAACTACCTCACCCCAGAGCTCCAAGTGGAGGGGCTCTCCTTAAGCGGGGGGATCACCGCAGGGAGGCAGCAGTTGGGACTGATCCAAGCCAACCTCGGCGAGCGGGAGGAGATCAAAGAGGAGGCCCAACGGCTGGTCGTCAACCTCAGCTCACTCCAGGCCCTCGCCACCCTCTCGGGCCAGGGTGAACTCGCCAAGGAGGTCAGCGCCCTCATCGCGGGGCTGCTGGATCTGATCGGCTCATTGGAACGAGCCAGGCCGGAGGCCCTCGCGACCGCCATTACCTCCCTCGAGGGGGAGCTCGATCGGCTCGCGGCCAAGCTCGCGGAGACCTTCCCCAGCGGGGACCCGTTCGCCATCGCCCAGGCCCTCCTCCAGGAGTGGTTCAGGACCCCGAGAGGCGATTTCATCATCTACGCCAAGGTCGACAGCAGCAAGATCTATCAGCCCGAATACTACCGAAGGTTTATCGAGGAGGCCTCGCAGTTCAGCCGGGCCTACTTCGGGGCGGCGATGATCCAAGACCGGCTCGAGCGGTATATGAAGCGGGACTTCTGGGTGACGACGGCCATCTCCGCGGTCTTGATGCTCGCCATCCTCCTCTGGGACTTCCGCCGGCGCGGAGAACGCCATTATGCCCCACTGGCCATGCTCCCCCTCATCCTCGGCTACCTCTGGATGCTCGGGGGGATGCAGCTCTTGGGGTTGGAGTTTAACTTCACTAACATCCTCATCTCCCCGCTCCTCATCGGCCTGGGGATCGATAACGGGGTCCATATCATCCACGGCTACCTCGAGCGCCGGAAGACCGGGGAGGCGCTCGCTTCCACGGCCCTCGCTATCTTCATCACCTCCTCGACGACGCTGGTCTCCTTCGCTGCCCTCCTCCTGGCTCGGACCCCGGGCCTCCGGCTCCTAGGGGAGTCGGCCCTCCTTGGCCTGGGGTTCAACACCATCTTCAGCCTCACCTTCCTCCCGGCGCTCCTCGCCTTAAGGACAAGGCCTCGCAGCCGTAGCGAGGATTGATCTCTCACCTCTCGTCCTCTATAATTGAGTGAAGCTCATAATCGAGGGGAGCTCCCTGAGTCGAGCGGAAGCGGAGGGCCATCGAAAGGCTGGCGATGCGGCAGACGGTCACGATGATCGTGAAACTGGACGGAGAGGACCTGGAAGTCGATGAGGGACTGACCTTTGCCGAGCTGATCGCTCATGTGCGGGACCTCCTCAAGCCCCAGGTGCTCATCGAGCTCCGTCTCAACGGCGAGACCGTCTCTCAGGCGCTCTTGGAAGAGCTGAAGGATCGGCCGATCCACGGGTTTGGGGAGATTGCGCTCTTCTCGCTCAGTCCGCGTGAGCTGGTCGGGGAGATCGTCATGAGGGGGCTCGAGCAGCTCACGCGGCTTGAGCAGCTAGGGCTCAAGCCGGAGACGATCCCGGACCTGATCGAGGGGTTCAGTTGGCTCGATCGGGCTTTGAGCCTCATCCCCCTCGGGGGCGGCTTCCCGGAGCTTCAGGCCTGGGCGGAACGGCTCCTTGCAAGGAGCCGGGAGTTCGCCGCCCGGCTCGAAGCGAGCCCCCCGGAGGAGTTGGAGGGCCTGGCCCGGAGGCTCTCAGGGCAGTTGGCTGCCTATCGTAAGATCTTTTCGGAGATCAGGAAGAGGTTGATGCTATGTGGTGGGGATATCTGATCGGTGGAATAATCTTGGCGCTCCTTTTGGGCTACTTCCTGGGGCGGAGCCATCTCGCCCGCCAACTGGCCCATGAAGAGCGCCGTGCTGCGGATATCGTCGCGGCCGCGCGCGAGGAGGCGGAGCAGCTCCGCCAGGAGGCGCTCCTCGCTGGTCAGGAGGAGCTCCAGAAGCGAAGAGAAGAGCTCGAGCGGGAGATACGGAAGCGGGAGGAGAAGCTCGAGCTCCTCGAGGCCCGTCTCCTCAAGCGGGAGGAGCGGCTCGAGGAGAAAGGTGAGCAGCTCGAGCGGCTCGATGCCACTCTCAAGGAGGAGATCCGTCGGCTGGCGGAGCTAGCGGAGCGGGGCCAGAGGCTCCTGGCGGAGGAGCAGCAGTCCCTGGAGCGGATCGCTGGGCTCTCGCGGGAGGAGGCCCGCGAGGAGCTCTTGCACATGATGGAAGCCGAGGCCGAGCGGGCCTTCGCCAAGTGGCTGAAGCGGCGGCGGGAGCAGCTCGAGGCCGAGGCGGAGCAAGAGGCGAGGAAGATCATCGCCACGGCGATCCAGCGCTACGCTGCTGAAGAGGTAGAGGAGACGACCTTCAGCTCTGTCCCCCTCCCCAGCGATGACTATAAGGGGCGGATCATCGGGCGGGAGGGGCGGAACATCCGGACATTCGAGGCCCTCACCGGCGTCGAGGTCTTAGTGGATGATACCCCCGATACCGTCGTCCTCTCCTCTTTCAATCCCCTGAGGCGGGAGATCGCCCGGCTGGCGATGGAGAAGCTGATCGAGGACGGAAGGATCCATCCCGCTCAGATCAAGAAGCAGGTCGAGCGGGCCCAGCAGCGGGTGATCGAACATGTCCGTGAGCTGGGCCAGAAGGCGATCTTCGAGCTGGGGATCGACAATATCCATCCCGAGCTAGTGATGCTGATCGGGAGGCTCAATTACCGGATGAGCTACGGCCAGAACCAGCTCCAGCACTCCCTGGAGGTGGCCTATATCGCGGGGATGCTGGCCGCGGAACTCGGGCTCGATCCGAAGCCGGCCAAGCGGGCCGGCCTCCTCCACGACATCGGGAAGGCCGTGGATCATAAGGTCGAGGGCTCGCACTCCCTGATCAGCGCCGACCTTGCCCGTCGCTACGGGGAGAACGAGGCGATCGTCCACGCGATCGCCGCCCACAATGGGGAGGTCGAGCCCCAGTCGGTCCTGGCGATCCTCCTCCAGGCGGCCGATGCCCTCTCTGCCGCGCGGCCCGGGGCCCGCCAGGAGACCTTCGAGGCCTACATCCAGCGGCTCCAGGACCTGGAGGAGATCTGCACCTCCTTCCCCGGGGTGGCCGAAGCCTACGCCATCCAGGCCGGAAGAGAGGTGCGGGTGATCGTCAAGCCGGAGGAGGTCGACGACGAGCTGGCGGCGAAGCTATCATATGAGATCGCCCGGACGATCGAGCAAGAGCTAGACTACCCCGGTGAGATCAAGGTGAATGTGATCCGCGAGACCCAGTTTGTCCAGGTCGCGAAATAAAGGAGGTGGACATGGCAGTCTTGAAAGTCTCGTCCCACTCGAATCCGAGCGCCACCGCTGGTGCATTGGCGAACACGATCCGGAGCCAGGGGAAGGCCGAGATCCAAGTGATCGGCCCCAAGGCCGTGAACCAGGCGATCAAAGCCATCGCCATCGCTCGGGGCTACATCGCCCCCTCGGGGATCGACCTCATCACTGTCCCGGGCTTCGTCGAGGTGGAGATCGAGGGGCAGGAGCGGACCGCGATCCGCCTGGAGGTCCGGCCGCGGAACCCCATCTCCAAGCTCGCCTCAGCCCCTCCGGGGGAGCCGGAAACAGGGGGAGGGGAGGCCGAGAAGACGACCGATGTCACTCTATAGATAGTGCTGGCCGGGCCTGGCCCGCGCTACATCGAGGTTGACAGGGGCGGGATTGTAGGCATATCATCCTCTACTGAGGAGGCTTAAGATGAGGCGTTTGATGGAGAAGTATGGGAAGTTTGTGATCTGGGCGATCGCGATCAGCTTCCTCCTCGGAGCGCTGGTCATCTTCACCCCCGGGAAGTTCAACATCGCCCGCCAGGGGAGCCCCCAGAGCCGCGTTCCGGTCCTCATCGTGAACGGAGAGAAGATCACCCAGGGCCAATTCGACACGCAATACAGCAACCTGCTGGACTACTACCGGCAGCTCTATACCCAAAGCGGACTGGGGAGCTTCGACCTCCAGCTCGAGGGCCCATCCGGGGCGGTCTACCAGCTCCGGCTCAAGGCGGGGGTCCTCCAAGACCTCATCCGCCGGGCCCTCCTCGACCAGGAGGCGAAGAAGCGGGGGATCACCGTCTCCAAGGCCGAGTATGAGGCGGCTCTCACCAAGGAGGTCGAGCGCCAGCTCAACTCGATCCTCTCCTACTACCAGATGAGCGAGGATGAGCTCCGGGACCGCCTGGCGGAGCAGGGTAGGACCGTCGATGACTTCAAGAAGGATATCCGTAAGCAACTCGAACAACAGAAGGAGGCATTGATCAAACAGCTCCAGGATGAGAAGCTAAAGGCCGCGGTAGTCACAGCCCTCTCCCCGAGCGATGAGGAACTCCGCAATTACTTCGAGGAGAACAAGCCGAACTTCGCCAAGCCGGAGATGGTCCGGGCCCGCCATATCCTGATCAAGGTAGCTCAAGATGCCCCTGAGGCGGAGGTAGCCAAGGCTCGGACGAAGATCGAAGAGATCAAGAAGCAGCTCGAGGGGGGTGCGGACTTCGCTGAGCTGGCAAAGCAATATTCCGAGGACGAAGGGACGGCCCAGAAGGGCGGGGACCTCGGCTGGTTCCAGCGGGGCCAGATGGTCAAGGAGTTCGAGGAAGCGGCCTTCGCCCTCAAAGTAGGGGAGGTCAGCGAGATCGTCCGCTCGCAATACGGATTCCATATCATCAAGCTCGAGGACCGCAAGCCGGCCACGACCTTCGAGGAGGTCAAGGACCAGGTCCGGAGCGCCTACATCTCGGAGAAGGGGCAGGAGCAGTTCGAGAATTGGTATCAGCAGATCCGTGCCGCCGCTGAGGTTAAGGTCGAGCTCCCTCTCCTCGCGGCCTATATGCTCGAGGAGAAGGATAAAGACCAAGCACTCGCGGCCTACGAGAAGTTGGCCGCGGAAGGGAAGGAGAAGGACCTCTACCTCCCCTACTACATCGCCCGGCTCTATGAGGAGAAGCTCCGGGAGGCCGAAGACCGGGAGAAGGAGCTCGAAGGGGCACCCCAGCCGGACGAGGCGGCCTTGAAGGCCGCAGCAGCTGAAGTGGCCAACTATCGCCAGAAGGTCTTAGAGAACCTATACAAGACGCTTGACGCCACCGGAGGCGAGGAGGAGCTCTTCAAGGAGTTGCTCACTTACGACGAGGAGAACCCCGACCTCCACTACCGCTATGGCCAATTCCTCAAGGACAACGGGCGGGCCGATGAGGCGCTGAAGCAACTGGACCGGGCACTGGAGCTGAAGCCCGATCATCTCGGGGCCATCATCTTCTACGGCGATATCGAGCTCGAGAAGAAGAGCTACGATGAAGCGGCCGCCAAATATGAACAGGCCCTGACCCTCATCCGCGATCAAGAGAGACTGAAGCAGGTCCGGACCAAGCTCGCCCAGGCCTACATGGCGAAGCAGGACTACTCCAAGGCCGAGGGGCTCTTAGCCAAGGTCCTGGAAGTGAGCCCGGAGGACCAGCAGGCCTTGGCCCTGATGGGCGACCTCCTCTCGAGCACCGGGCGGTATGCCGAGGCGACGGACTACTACAAGAAGGCCCTGCAGGTCGCGGGCTTGAAGCCCGAACTCCAGGTCAAGCTCGGAACGGCCTACTTGAAGGCTGGGAAGCTCAAGGAGGCCAGCGAGGTCTTCGAGGCCGTCATCAAAGGCCAGTCCTACTATGTTGCCGACGCTTATCTCGGCCTGGGGGATGTCCACCAGGCCGAGGGGCTGACGGAGAAGGCCCTGGCCGACTACAAAGAGGGCTTCAAGCGGAGCCAGTATCGGACCCAGCTCCGAGAAGAGCTGGGGGAACGGATCCTGGCCCTCGATCCCGAGGATACAGCGACGCGGTTCGACTTAGCCAAGACCTACCAGCGCGATCGGGCCTACGATAAGGCCATCGCGCACTATCAAGAGCTGCTCAAGCGCCAGCCCGACTCATTCGATGCCCAGCAGGGCCTGGCCGAGTCTTATTTTGCAAAAGAGGATTTCGCCAACGCCAAGGGGGCCTACAAGGGGGCTCTCGCCTTGACCACGGACGAGACGAAGCGGCTCCTCATCTACCAGAAGGTCCTCGACTCCGAGGAGAAGCTCGTTGGGACAGGGAACAAGCTCGGCGAGGACGGCCTGGAGGCGCTCTTGGAGATGGCCAAACTCTACCTGAAGCAGGGGAAGAAGGACAAAGCCAAGGAACAACTGGACCGCTTGGAGAAGGAGAACCCTACCTGGAGGGCTGAGGAAGTCGCGAAGCTCAAGGCGGAGGTGGCCGCCGCCACGCCCGAGTCCCAATGACCACGGAGGGATTTGCTAAGCTCGTCGAGCTAGTAGCCCGCCTCCGCTCGCCTGAGGGCTGCCCCTGGGATCGGGTCCAGACCCATGAGTCCTTGAAGGGGATGCTCATCGAGGAGGCCTATGAAGCAGTTGCGGCGATCGAGAGCGGCGACCCTGAAGCGCTGAAGGACGAGCTAGGCGACCTCCTCTTGCATATCGTCTTCCAGGCCCAGATCGCCCAGGAGGAAGGGGAGTTTACCATCACAGATCTCATAGAAAGCTTGAATGAGAAGTTGGTCCGTCGCCACCCCCATGTCTTCGGAGGGGAGAGGGCTGAGAGCCCCAGAGAGGTCCGCACACGATGGGACGAGATCAAGCGCGCTGAGGGGAGGCGGCCCCTGGACCTGCATCTCCCCGCGCTTGTTGCCGCGCGAAAAGTCCAGGACTATCTGGCAGACTTGGGGAAAGAGCAGGATAAGGTCCAGATCCAAGGCGGGTTAAAGTCGCTCCTCGGCCCGGGCGACCCCAAAGAAGAGGTTGGAAGCCTCCTCTTCCGGGTCGTGGCCCTAGCGCGGGAGATGGGGGTCGAGCCGGAGCTGGCCCTCCGCCGCTTTGTGGAGAAGGAGCTGGATGCACACGCTCCTCGTTGAGCTGGAAGAGCGAGAGATCCACTTCCTGGGGGCGATCATCGAGGGGTATGACGGGATCGCGACGCTATCTCGGGACTACGAACTCGTCGAGGGGAAGACCTGCTTCCGGCTCCTCGTCGGCCCGGGGTTCGAGGAGGAGGTCGAGCGCCTGCTGCGGGAATTGAGGGGGTATGCGAAGATCGGTGAGGTCCGCGAGGCTCTTCCCGGATGAGGAGTTGGCCTCCGTCTTCGAGCTAGACCCTTCGAGGCTGAGGCGAGCGGGAAAGCGGGGGATCATCTTCGATCTGGATAATACCCTCGGGAGGAGAGGGGTCCAGGGGCTCGAGGGGGTGATCCTGGAGCTTTTCACTGAATTGGAGCGGGAGGGGTTCCTCGTCGGGATCTTGAGCAACGACGAGGGCCTCAAGCGGGGGGAGTTGCGGGCCAAACTCAGTAGCTATCCCATCTATTTCAATGCCCGGAAGCCGAGACGAGAGGGCTTCCGCCAGCTCCTCCGCGAGATGGGCCTCACCCCGGAAGAGGCGGTAATGGTCGGGGATAACCTCTTTACCGACATCTGGGGGGCCAAGCGGCTCGGAATCTACGCGATCCTAGTCAGGCCCTTCGATCCCCATGAGCCCTTCCATATCAGGCTCATCCGGCTCGCTGCCAGGCTGGTCCTTGCCCTTCGAAGGCCCTCAACCTAAGCTAGCTAACTAGGCCGAGCCGGAGCTTCGTCCCGGCCACGACCGCCTGGCCAAAAGAGATTCCACCATCACCGCAGGGGACCTTCTCATTCACATAGAGCCGGAGCCCGGCCCCTTCCACTTCATCTTTGATCGTGCCCACAATTGCCTCATTGTAGGCCACCCCGCCGGCGAGCGCGACCTCCTTGAGCCCCTTCTCCAAAGCGGAGGCGAGGGCCAACTGGGCCAGCCCCGCAGCCAAGGCCCACTGGGCCGTCGCCGCGATATCCTCCGGCCTATGCCGGCCTTTAAGCTTAAGCTCGAGGAGCTCCAGGAAGAGCTGCGGTGTGTCCAGGGCCCGGCGGCCTCCCTCGGTCGTGAAGGGGAGCTCGAGTTGGATCACTTTCCCTTCTCTTGCCGCCGCCTCGAGCCTCATCGCCGGCTCGCCCTCGTAAGTCCGCTCAGAGCAGATCCCCAAGAGCGCGCTGACTGCATCGAGGAACCGCCCGGCACTGCTCGTCTGGAAGACATTCAGGCCCCGCTCAAGCTGCCTTAGCACCAGCTCTAACCCTTGTGAGCTCCGGAAGGAAAGATGTTTCTCCAACAGCCTTTTCAACTCCTGACCGCGCAGCCCAGCGGCATAGAGGAAGCCTGCGGCCATCCTCGCGGGGAAGCGGGTCGCCAGGTCCCCTCCGGCCATCGGGACGCTCTTCAAGCCGCCGATGCGGCTGAAGTCGGCCCGGTCGGCAAGGAGGACCTCTCCACCCCAGATCCGGCCATCGGTCCCGTAGCCGACGCCGTCGAGGGCCAGCCCGACGGCCCTCTCTAGCCCATACTCCCCGAGGACGGCAGCGATGTGGGCGTGATGGTGCTGGACGGGGATGACCTTCTCCCCCAGCTCCCTGGCCAACTGAGTGGTGAGGAACCGCGGATGGAGGTCGCAGGCCACCACACGAGGGAGCTTTGCCCCGGTGATCGCAAGGAGGTGCTCGATGGCCTCTCGGAGGAATTGGAGGGTCTCCGGATCATCGACATGGCCGATATGCTGGGATAGGTAGCATTTCCGGTCGAGGTAGAGGGTGAAGGTATTGTTTAACTCCGCGCCGAGGGCCAAGAGCGGCTCCGCGCCGAGGTCGAGCTCGATCGGGGTCGGGACCCAGCCGCGGGACCGGCGGATGAACCGCCAGCCTTTAGTGTAGCGGAGGACGGAGTCGTCGCACCTTGCGACGATCTCCCGATCGTGGAGGAGGAAGTCGTCGGCAACCCCCTCTAAGCGGCTCTGGATCTCGCGGTCCTCGATGAGCATCGGCCTTCCGGGCATGTTGGCCGAGGTCATCACCAATGGGAAGGGCAGATGCTCGAAGAGCAGGTAGTGCAGCCCGGTATAGGGGAGCATGATCCCGACATTGTGCAGACCGGGTGCGACTGAGTGGGCGAGCGGCGAGTCTCGCCGCTTATTCAACACTACAATCGGCCGCCTCGGGGAGCGGAGCATCTCCCACTCTTGTGGGGAGACCTCGGCAAGCTGCGGAAGTTGGGCCTCCGTGGCCATGAGTGCGAACGGCTGAGCCGGCCGGCCGAGCCGCTGCCGGAGCCGCGAGACGGCCGCCTCATTCGTGGCATCGCAGGCTAGGTGGGTCCCCCCCAGCCCCTTGATGGCCACGATCCTCTCGGCCTTGAGGGCTAAAGCGGCCTTGAGGATCGGATCCCCCTCGGGAGAGCCGTTGAAATAGAGCCGCGGGCCGCACCTCGGGCAGGCGATCGTCTGAGCATGGTAGCGCCGGTTGAGCGGGTCGGTGTATTCTTTCGCACAGTCGGGGCACATCGGGAACTCCGCGAAGGAGGTCCGCTCGCGGTCATAGGGGAGTGCGCGGATCGTGGTGAACCGCGGGCCGCAGTCGGTGCAGGAGGTGGCCCAGTAGCTATGGTAGCGACTCGGGCCGCGGAGATCTTCCAAGCAGCTTGGACAGATCGCCGTATCCGGGGGGATCGTCCCCGAGCCCCCCTCTCCTCTCTCCGAGCGCTCGATCTTGAAGGAGCTGAGCAGGCCATCCCGCGGGAGTTCGGCGATCTCGAGCTCCTCGATCTCGGCGAGCGGTGGCTTCCGCAACTTCAGATCCTGAAGGAATTGCCCGATCTGGTCCGGCGAACCCTCGACGATGATCTCCACCCCAGCGTCGCCCAGGTTCTTCACCCTCCCTGAAAGACCGTTCCTCACAGCAATTCGGTAGACGAATGGCCGGAAGCCGACCCCCTGGACGATCCCCCGGACCGAGATCCTCCGCCGGATGAGCCCTTCCCCCCTCACCTCACTCTTTGACCTCCTCAGGGGCTGAGAGGACCAACTGGACTAGCTCGAGCTCGCGCCCGTGGATCAGCTCCACCAGCCCTCCGCAGCGGGGGCACTCTAGGATCGGGGTGAGGAAGTGGAAGGAGGGATCATCGCAGTAGCCGAGCGGGCCGCGATAGCCGCAGCTCTTGCAAGCCACGAGGGCCTTGACCTCTTCCAGGACCAGCCTCGACCCCTCAAGAGGGGTCCCGAGACTGAGGATCTCGTAGGCCTGCTTTAAGGCCTCATCGGAGAGGAGGCGGAGCTCGCCCTTCCGCAGGTGGACCTCTTCGACCCGCTCCCCTGTGAGGCCCCGTTCGGCCAACTGGGCGAGGATCGCCCGGACGAGCTCTTCCGCGACGGAGTATTCATGCACCTTGATCCCTCGAGGGGAGTCTCACCGGGCCTGGGGCGGGCCACCATGACCATAGTCACTGGATCAGATGATCCGGATCATCCGAGCCTCATCAAGAGGAGTCCCCAGGAACGGTCGAGAGGGTCGATTCAGCCAGCCGCTCTAGCCCCGCCCGGTCGCGGATATAGATCTTATGCCCCTCGAGCTCCACCAGCCCCCGCTCCCGTAGACGGGAGAGGGTCCGGATCGCCGTCTCCGTGGAGATCCCGGCCATCTCCGCCAGCTCGGCCCGCGAGAGGTCGACCCCAAGATAGAGGCGATCCCCCTCAGGGACGCCACAGACCTCCCCGACCTTCAGGAGGAGCCGGGCCAGTCGCTCGGTGCTCCCCTCGTAGGAGATCTCCAGGAGCCGGTTCTGGAAGCTCTTCAATTCCCGGGCCAACTTCTCGATCAGGTTGATCGCCACCTGAGGGTGGCGGCGGAGGAAGTCGAGGAACGCCCCCCGCTCGATGAAGTAGAGCCTCGTCGGCTCGAGCGTCTTGGCATAGGCCGTGTAGGTCTCTTGATCGAACATCGTCTTCTCACCCAAGAGCTCGCCCGGCCCGACCAGCTTGAGGATTTGCCGCTTCCCCTTGCTCGAGCGCTTCGCCAACTTCACCCGGCCCCGACAGACGATATATAGCCCGAAGGCCAACTCCCCTTCCTGGAAGATCACCTCATCCTTGTCGTATTCGATCGGGCGGAGGAGCGAGGCCAGCTCCCGCTGCCCCTCTTCATTCAGCGAGGAGAAGATCCAGGGGCCCTCACCCTCGCAGCCCTCCTCCCAGAAGATCATCTTCCGATCACCCTCCTGCCTTGCCATTATAGTCCCCTTGAGGAGCGGGCTCAAACCGGGCCTTCCGCCCCCGCCGGAAGAGCCGCCCGAGCCAGCTCTCCCCTCCGGGGGGGAGCTCCTCCTCCAGCTCTAACCCGGGGATGATCACGCCCCCGGAGATGACCAGCCTGAGCCCCTCCTCGACGCTGACATCGGTGTAGATGACCTCCTCCCTGGGGATGAGCAGGACCCACCCGGAGAAGGGGTTGGGTGAGGTCGGGGCGTAGACGGTGACGACCTCGTCCTTCACGGCCTTGCCCAGCTTCCCGGCATCCTCTTGGGTGATGAAGCCCAGAGTATAGACCCCCTTCCGGGGGTATTGGATCAGGACGACCTTCTTGAAGGCCGGGACATCGGCCCGGAAGAGGGCAGCCGTCACCTGCTTCGTGATCCCATAGGCCTGATTGATCAAGGGGAGCCGCCTGAGGAGCCGCTCGAGGTAGCGATGGAGGGCCTGTCCGGCGTAGTGGCGGGTCATGAAGCCGAGGAGCCAGACGAGCGCCACGGTGGCGATGATGGTGAATGAGAATTCGACGAACGAGACCCACCAGTGCCTCCCCCACAGCCCGATGAGGAAGGCCCCGAGGGTGGCATCGGTCAGGCCGAGGAAGAAGCGGTAGATGAGCCAGAGGATATAAAGGGTCGCGAGGATCGGGAGGGTGACCCATAGGCCCCGGACGAAATCTTTTCGGGCACTGCGGAAGAGCGCTCTCAACATCTCCCCTTTCGCCGCGATCTTACCAGCCCTGTGGCCTCGATGCAACTGACTGGTGACAGGCTCGGGTTCGAGAAAAGGGGAGGCCCCATGATCCCTCATGGGGCCTCCTCGTTCTCGCATGGGCAAGCTTCAGCTTAGTCTAATGGCACGACATTGACCGCCCTTGGGCCTTTGGCGTCCTGCTCGATGTCGAACTGGACCGCCTGGCCTTCGCGGAGGGTCCGGAACCCTTGGCCCTTGATCCCCGTGAAGTGGACGAAGAGCTCATCGCCGTTGTCCTGGGTGATGAAGCCGTAGCCCTTGGCGTTGTTGAACCACTTAACGGTCCCCTTAGCCATACTGACCTCCCTGTCTGCTTAAATTTGACTGTTCTATCGCTGCTGGCCCAGGGAGGCCCGGCTAGGGGCCTCTTGCGGCGCGCATCTAGATCCAGTCATAAAAGCGACTCCTGCCCCGACTGAGTAGGTCACACACAACCACGACTCAATCCCTACTGCAGACGGCTAAGTATATCGACTGAGCCGCCGTCTGTCAAGAGCGGCTCACCGGCGGAAGAGGGTCGAGAGGACCTCCTGGATGAGCTTCTCCCAGCGGGCGGTGTCGATCTTCACAAGCGTCAGCTCGTTGTTCCCCCAGCTATACCGCTCTAGGCCCTCGACCCGCCGGAGTTGGGAGTCGATCCGGGCTTTCAGACCCTCATCGAAGGCCAGCCCGGCGTTGAGGATACCGATGATATCATCATCCTTATAGCGCTTGACGATGACCTCTGTCCCCTCGTAAGGGACCTTGACGAGGATCTCGCCGTCCATGCCGAAGCTGAGCTGGTCGTAGACCTGGGATCGGCCGAGCCTCATCCCCCCGAAGAAAGCCAAGAGGATGAGGACAGCGATCGCACCCACGCCCAAGAAGAGCTTATTCATCTCGTTCCCCCCATCTGTGATAATTATAACATGCTCGCGGGGGCGGTCAAGCCGGTTGCAAGCGCGAGGGGTAGGAGGTTTAATTAAGGTGACTATGGACATCTTGGCGAGGATGGCAGAGGTCGAAGTGGAGCTGAGGAAGCTGGAAGAGGAGCTGGGGAATCCCTCCTTGGCCGGGACGCGGGAGTATGCCGAGCTCTCCCAGCGCTATGCCCGGCTCAAGGAGCTGGCCGAGCATTACAAAGAGCTGAAGCTCCTGGAGCAGGAGATCGCCGAGGAAGAGGCGATGCTCGCCGCGGAGGAGGACGAGGAGCTGAAGGAATTGATCCTCGAGGAACTCCGGCGCGACCGGGAGCGGCGAGCGCGCCTCTTGGAGGAGGTCCAGCTCCTCTTGGTCCCGGGGGACCCTCGGGATGCCAGGGGGGCGATTGTGGAGATCCGGGCCGGTGCGGGCGGGGAGGAGTCGGCCCTCTTCGCGGCCGACCTCTTCCGGATGTATCAGAAGTATGCGGAGAAGAAGGGGCTGCGGATCGATGTGATGGACTCTCATCCGACCCCGCTCGGGGGGTTCAAGAGCCTCATCTTCGCCGTCGAGGGGAGAGGGGCCTACGGCCTATTCAAGTATGAGAGCGGGGTCCACCGTGTCCAGCGGGTCCCCGTGACTGAGGCCTCAGGAAGGATCCATACCTCGACAGCCACGGTCGCCGTCCTCCCCGAGACTGAGGAGGTCGAGCTCCACATCGATGAGGAGGAGCTGGAGATCGAGACCTTCCGCTCCTCCGGCCCGGGGGGACAGCATGCCAACCGGACCGAGTCGGCTGTCCGGATCACCCATAAGCCGACGGGCCTGGTCGTGACCTGCCAGGACGCCCGCTCCCAGCATAAGAATAAGGAGAAGGCAATGAAGATCCTCCGGGCCCGGCTCAAGGAGCGCCTGGAGGCGGAGCAGGAAGAGGAGCTGACCGTGACCCGTCGCTCCCAGATCGGCCGGGCGATGCGGAGCGAGAAGGTCCGGACCTACAACTTCCCCCAGAATCGGGTGACTGATCATCGGATCGACCTCACCCTCTATCAACTAGAGGGGGTCCTGGCTGGAGACCTCGATCCGCTCATCACGGCCTTAGCGCGGGCCGAGCGGGAGCAGCACCTGGCGGAGGTCTTGGGGGCTCGAAGCGCCGACTGACTAAGAGAGCAAGATCCGGGCATCGAGGGCTAGGAGGCCCTCTTCCCGAAGGATGAGGGGGTTAATGTCCAACTCAGCGATCCTCGGCTGGGTAACGAGGAGTTGGGAGACCTTCAGGATCGCCTCGATCAGGGCCTCCTTGTCGAGTGGCGGCCTCCCGCGGAAACCGCGGATGAGTCGATCCAGCCCTAGCTCTTTGATCATCTCCTCCGCCTCCTCTCCAGTCAGGGGGGCCACTCGAAGTGCGGTCTTAGCCAGAAGCTCGGCATAGATCCCTCCGAGCCCGAGCAAGGCTACCGGCCCGAAGGCCCGCTCTCGCCGCCCGCCGAGGATCAACTCCTCCCCCCCGGAGGCCATCCGCTGCAAGAGGATGCTCTTAATCTCGGCCTGGGGAGCCCGCTCCCGGACTCGGGCGAATAGTGCTCGGTATTCTCGCACCAGTTGCTCCTCATCCGCGATGTTTAAGGCGAGCCCGCCGAGCTCGGTCTTGTGGAGCGCCTGGGGGGAGATGACCTTCAGTGCCAGGGGATAGCCGAGGCGCTTTGCGCACTCGATCGCTTCCTCCACTGCCTCGGCTTTTCCCCAGGGCGGGACCGTGATCCCTAGGGCCTCGATCACTTTGAGGGCCACATCCAAAGGGAGGGCTCCAGGGGCGTGCCCACTCAAGATCTCCTCGATCTGCCCATCAGGTCGAGGGTTAGCAATGGTCGCCACCGAGACCGGCGCAGCTGGTGGCCGCGCAAGCCGCGCTTCCTGCCGAAGATGGTAGTCCCGAGCGGTAGCCAAGGCCTGGAGAGCCTCCTCGATCCCGAGGAAGAAGGGCCAGTCCAACTCCTGTTCTAGCCTCGCCAACTCCTCCCGCTCGGTAAGAAGGGTCAGCGCCACAGGCTTGCGGTAGCGTTGCGAGAGGGCCTTCACCTGTGCCACTAATTCGCGAGTCTGTGGCCCTTCAGTATTGGCACCATAGGTATGGACGAGGAGGACCGCATCTACGCCGTCCATCCGGAGGCATTGCTCCGTGATCCAGGCGTAGAGCTTGAGGTCGAAGAGGTCGCCTAGATCTAAAGGATTGGTCGGGCAGATCACCTTCGCCCGGAAGAGTCCCTGGACCTTGCGCAAGAAGGCCTTGGGGAACTGACAGAGCTCGAAGCCCGCGGCCTCGGCTCCATCAGCGGCGATCACGGCATGGCCGCCAGTCCGGGCGATGATCGCCAAGCCATTGCCTTGCACAGGGGGCAAGAAGAGGGCCTTGACGGTGTTCACCGCCATGCGGAAGTCGGGGACCCGGATAAGCCCGGCCTGCCATGCCGCGGCGGTCACCACGCGGTCATCATCCGCCAGCGCGGCGGTATGTGAGCTTGCGATCTCGCGGCTCGCTAGGCCACGATGGGCCTTGTGCAACAAGATCGGCTTATGAGAAGCCCGAGCCAGCTCCATCAGCCGCCGACCGTCCTCGATCCCCTCCAGATAGAGGATGATCAGCTCCGTCCCCGGATCGGCGAGCAGATACTCGAGATAATCGAGCTCATCGAGGTCGAGCTTGTTCCCGATGCTCACGAGCTTGCTCACCCCCAGGCCGGGGACGGAGAGGAGATTCGCATAGGTGAGCGCCACGCCGCCGCTTTGGGAGACCACTGAGACCTTCCCGGGCCTTGCGGCGGAGCGGCTCACCAGGACAAAGGGGAGGCAGAGCCCGTTCTCCAGATTGATGATCGCGAGGCAGTTCGGCCCGACGAAGCGGATCCCCCACCTCCGGGCCACTCCAAGGAGCCGCTCTTCTAGGAGCCGTCCCTCCTCGGAGAACTCGGAGAACCCTGCCGACTCGATGACTGCCCACTTGATCCCCTTTCGCCCGCACTGCTCCATCAGGTCAGGGATGAGGTGAGCGGGGGTGAGGAAGACGGCGAGATCGATCCCCGATGGTAGCTCCTCCACCGAGCTATAGATCTTAACCCCGTAGACCTCACCCCGCTCCCTTCCCACTGCGTAGATCTTCCCCCGGTAGCCGAACTCCTGGAGGTTGGCGATGATATTCTTCCCCAGGTTCTCCGCCCTGGGGGAGACACCGAGGACGACTAGGCTCTCGGGGTAGAAGATCTTTTCCATCTAGCTAGAAGACGTTGTAGCTAGCGCTGAGGGAGAACTCCTTGACCCAGTCCTCATAGTCGCTCGCACGCTGTAAGGATAGACCCGCCGTCAGGCTCCACCCCGCTCCGCCTTTGAAGAGGAGCTTGAGGTCGAGGGCATGGATGTCGAGCGGCTGGGGCTCGAGCGCGGGCTGCTGGAAGCGGAGGAAAGCATAGCTGGCGGTATAGCTCAAGTTCGGGCTGGCACGATGAGAATAGCTCACCAGGCCACTGAGGGAGTAATTCTCCATGAACTCGAAGGAGGAGTTGAACTCGAGCTTCGCGAGGAACTGGCCGTCCGGGCTCGGCGCTACTGCATAATTGAGCTCGGCTTGGGTCAGGAAGTCCGGCGGCCCGCCCATGGGGTCGCTGACCTCATACCCCAGGCCGGCGCGGATATCCCAGCCGCAGAGCCGCTTGTCCCCGACCGAGGTGATCGTCTCCTCGATCCGGAGGAGCTCGACTGCACCGAGCTTGCCAGCGGCGACCAGACCGGTCCCCTCGATCAACTCCGCGACCTTCTGGACGAGCTGTTCGACTGCCTCGTATTCAAGCTTTCTCCCGATCTCCTGGGCGATCGCCAGGAGGGTCTCATCGGGGAGCTGGCCCTTGAGGCTCTTCATCTCCAGGAGCAGCTCGCCGATCCGCATGGCCTTGGCCAGGGGGGTGACATC
>JBBIJD010000003.1:0-4689 GCA_037446135.1 Candidatus Fraserbacteria bacterium | reverse complement strand
TCATCTCCAGGAGCAGCTCGCCGATCCGCATGGCCTTGGCCAGGGGGGTGACATCACGGAACCGCCCGTAGCCTGAGCCGGTGATGACATTGAGCCCAGGGCCCTTATAGGCCGAGGAGAGGCGGAGGACCGCCCCGCCGAAGCCGAAGAGGTCGCCCTTCTCCCAAAAGAGCTGGTAGCTCCCGGAGCCGAAACCGCTATAGCTCACCTCGCCCTGGTTATAGCTGAGCCGAGCGTTCGCTTTAGCATTGTAGCCATAGGAGGAAGAGTCAAAGAGTCTAGTGAAGTCCAGAGCGAATGAGCCGCCGATGGTGTTCGAGCGGTTGTCGCGGTATTGGTCGTCGAAGGAGCGATAGTTGAAGCCGAGATCGAGGGCCGCATAGCGGCTCTCCGGTGGGAGATAGCTGCAGAGAGGGATCGCGGCCCCCCCGGCTGCCAAGCCACACACCAGTAACACCGCAATCAGCAACGCTAGAGTCTTACGCATCTTGATCACCTCTTTCTCGAACACGGTTTTAACTTCATAAGTTTAAACCACAGCCCTGGCTATGGGCAATGATCTTTGTTACATTGGATCGCCTTCACGCCGGGAGCGGATCACCTGCTCGATCTGCGTGATGGCCTCCCGGGCTGCGGCCTCGCCGGCCTTGATCCCCCTCTCAGCCTGATGATAGCGGGGCGGATTCTCCGCGAACTCCGGACGGATGAGGACCTCGGGTGGGGAGAGCCTCAAATTCAGCTCGACGATCCGCCGCTGGAGGACGACTGAGGCGAGAATGAGAGTATTGATGACATTCGGAGCGGTCCGGCGGAGCGCTGCTCTTTCCTCCTTAGTGAGGTGGCGAAGTTGACCGGCCCAGCTCTCGGGGAGTAGGCCCTCCAGCCGGCCCCCGACCAGTCTGAGGGTCCGCTGGGGGAAGCCCAGGCCCGGGCCGGTCTGCTTTGGCCGGAGTTGGGGGTAATAGCCCAGGTCGACGGCGATCACCACCTCCGCCCCGAGCTGACGGGCCACATCGACCGGGAGGGGGTTTACCAGCCCGCCGTCGACGAGGACCTGGCCCTCTCGCTCGACTGGAACAAATAACCCGGGAATTGAAGAGCTGGCCCTTAGGGCCTCGACCAGCGGCCCCTCCTGGAGAACGGCCTCGCGGCCGGTCACGAGGTCCGCGGCCACGGCCGCGAACTTGAGCGGGAGCTCTTCGATCTTGATCCCGCCGAGCAGCTCCTGGAGCATTCTCAAGACATTGCTCCCGCTCGACCAGCCGCGGATCGGGAAGGTGGGGAGGAAGCTCCTAGCCACCCTCAAGAGGTCGGTCTTGAGCCACTCCTCCTCGATCCTCTGAAGCGAAACCCCCGCGGCGTAGGCCCCGCCGACCAGTGCCCCCATCGAGGTCCCCACGATGATATCGATCGGGACCCCATGCTCCTCTAGGACCTTGAGGACCCCGACATGGGCCGCCCCGCGCGGCCCGCCGGTCGAGAGGGCTAAACCGACAACGGGCTTACCCATCGGCACCCCGTTCCCATTATAGCCTCCCCGAGCGGAGGATCGCGATCACGAGCCAGAACCCCAAAATAGCGGCGAAGCCGAACCCGAGGAACCCGAAGAGCGGGAGCCCCCAGAGCCTCGGCCCGGCCTCGAGCTGGATCACCAGCGAGGAGCCGACGATCAGGGCTGCGATGATCAGGGCAAAGGCAAGCCGGTTGCTCGCCCGATCGAGCTCCCGGACCAGTCGGTCGAAGCCTGAGAGATCGAGCTGAGCTCGGAGCTCGCCCCGGCGGAGCTTGCCCATGATGGCCCGGAGCCCCGCAGGGAACTCCTGGAGGAGTGCCCTGCCCTCGGCCAAGGTATCGCCCCAGCCTTGGAGAGCCCTCTGGAAGGCCCCCCTTCTGATGGCCAGCCGCTCGAGATAGGGCCGGGCGAGCGCGAGCAGCTCGATCTCCGGGTCTAGGGCCCTCCCTACACCCTCGGCGATCACCAGGGCCTTCCCCATCATCACCAAGTTCGCGGGGAGCCGGAGCCGATACTCCCGGGCCAGGGCCATCAGGTCATCCAAGAGCCTTCCCAGCTCGAGCCGGTAGAGCGGGGTCCTGGAATAGCGGTCGAGGAGGTCCGCCAGGTCGGTCCGGAGGGCCCCAAGGTCGGCCTCACTCCACTCGTCCAGGCTCCCCAACTCCCTCAGTGTCCGGACCAGTCCGGAGAGGTCCCCGCGGGCGATTCCCAGAAGGAGCTGGCTCACGCGCCCCCTGAGCTCCGCATCGAGCCGCCCGACCATCCCGAAGTCGAGCGGGGCGATGACATTCCCCTCCAAGACCAGGATATTCCCCGGATGGGGGTCAGCATGGAAGAGGCCATGCTCGAAGATCTGCTTTAAGATGGCATTAGCTCCATTGAGGGCCACCTGGTGTCGATCGAGCCCCGCCCGCTCCAGCCCCTCCAGATCGGTGATCTTGACCCCCTCGATCCGCTCCATCGTCAGGACCTCGGGAGTGGTATATTCCCAGAAGACCTTGGGGATGTAGATCGTCGGATCGCCCTGGAAGTTCCGGCGGAAGAGCTCCATATTCCGCCCCTCGCGGACGAAGTCCAGCTCCCTCTTCAAGGTCTTAGCGAACTCTCGAACCAGACCCGGGGGGTCGAACGGCTCGCTCTCCGGGAGATGACGGACGAGGAAGTGGGCGAGGTCCTCGAGGATGATCAGGTCCGCACGGATCACCTCCCGGATCCCCGGGCGCTGGACCTTGACCGCCACCTCGGTCCCGTCCTTCAGGACCGCGCGGTGGACTTGGGCGAGCGAGGCCGCGGCGAGCGGCTCCTCCGCGAACTCTCGGAATAGCCCTTCCAGAGAGCGACCGAGCTGGGCCTCGACCTTCCCCTTGATCTGGGCAAATGAGATCGGCGCGGCCTCGTCCTGGAGCTTGGCCAGTTCGGCAGCATATTCCGAGGGGAGGAGGTCGGGCCTGAGGCTGAGGAGCTGGCCGAGCTTGATGAAAGTCGGGCCGAGCTCCTCAAAGGCCAGCCGCAGTCTCTCAGGCCGCGAGAGGTCCTCTAGCTCCCGGACCGCGCGCAAGCGGGGGAGCCGCCCGAGCAGGGGGTGGCGAACCTTCAGCCTCCCCAATAGATCACCGAAGCCGTATTTGATGAGGACCGTCAGGATCTGGCGGTAGCGGCGGAGGCCGGAATAAGCGCGCGGGAGCCGGCTCAGGCGCATTACCCGAGCTTCTTCTCTAAAGCTGCGAGCCGCTCCTCAAGCCGCGCCAGGTCGGCCTTCGTCGGGAGCCCCAGCTCGCCCACCAGGCGCTCGACGGTCGCCCGGAGCCGCTCTTCAGCCCTCTTCCCGGTCGCTCGCTCCTTCTGGACTAGCTCGCCCCGCTTGATCAGCTCATCGGCGAGGCCTTCGACCCTCTCCCTTGCCAGATCGAGCGCTCCCAATCCGAGGAGCAGCCCACGCCTCATTAGTTCGGTCATGCCTTTCACCTCCTCATTTCATTATTCCCGCTCCTCAGGCCGGCCTCAAGGCCGCCCTCCATGAGGAAGTCGCGGAGGAGCCCGACTTCAGGGACCAGGCGGGCGAACTTGCCCCAGAGCCCGGGTGAGCGGAGGAGCGCCAGCGCGAGGCGGCTCGGATAGTCGATATCGCCATGCTCTGCGATCAGGGCCAGGATCCGAGGATCATTGAGGGAGGCGATGATCCTGTCCAGGGTCGAGTCCGAGAGTCGCGTGAGCAGCCGATGGGCTATCATCCCAAAGGCTAGCTCCCTCCCCAGGGCCTTGCGCCAGTGCCGCTCGTATTCCGCCAAGGCCACGGCTGAGGTGTCCCCGCTTTCGATGCATTTGGCAGCCACCTCTCCGGCGAGCTTGGCGCAGACGATCCCGGTGTAGAGCCCCCCGCCGGAGGTCGGCTTGGCCTGGCCGGCCGCATCCCCGACTAAGAGGGTCCGATCGGTCACGGTCTTGGCCGGCGGGCCGATCGGGATGAGCCCAGCGATCGGTTCGTCTGCCTCGGCGATATCTAGATCTAGTCTCTCCAAGAGCTTCACCAAGTAGGCGCGGGTATCCCTCTCGCCTTCTAGCCCGAGGCCGACCCTTGCTCGTCCCTCCTCAGCGGGGACGGCCCAGGCGAAGAAGTTCGGGGCGACCTGCCTGCCGAGGAAGACCTCGACCGAATCGGCCCGCTCCGGGCGATAGGGGGCGAGCACCTGGACGGCGAAGATCAGGCGCTCCGGGCTGGGGAGCCCCCTCCAGCGGGCCACGCGGCTATTCGGCCCGTCTGCGCCGATGACCAGCCCGGCCTGGACCGACCACTCTCGTCCGCCCTCGCGCAGCTTGATCAGGTCATCCTTGAGCTCCACGGCCGCGGTCCTGGTCCGCACCTCGACCCCTGCCGCGGCGGCCTGCTCGAGCAGGAGCAGGTCGAACCTCCGCCGGTCAATGACGGCGGCCTGGGCCTCCTTTCCAGAGATGTGCAGCCGGCTTCCGTCCGGGGCGTAGACAGAGACCCCGCTGATCGTCCTTATCGCCACCTCGGGCGGAGAGATGGCTGCCTCTTCCAAGGTCCTGAGGCTTACCAGGCCAGTGCACTGGACCGGCTTTTCGGCCGGGTCGCCCTTCTCGACGAGGAGGACCTTCGCGCCGCGTCGGGCTGCCGTCGCCGCGGCTACCGCCCCCGCCGGCCCGCCGCCGATCAC
>JBBIJD010000002.1:0-53941 GCA_037446135.1 Candidatus Fraserbacteria bacterium | reverse complement strand
CTTCGGCCTTAAATTCGGGGCGAGCCCACCGGCGAAGCCGGAGGAGATGAGGAGTTCGATCTGCGAGCGATGCTCCGCTATGAAGGCCGAAAGCCTCTGCTCGAGCGCTCTCCTCCCGATCCCGGTCACAAGGGGGGCTACACCTGGAGGGGCGATCCTCCGGAAGGGCCCGAGCTCTCTCTCCAAGGCTGCAGTGATCAAGATCATCTCATCTTCCCGTCCGAGTCAGCCTTAGGAGCTCCCAGGGGCGGCGGATCGCCCGGAAGATCGCGGCCGGCTCGAACCCAGAGTGCATCATGCAGTCCGCACAGCGGGGGTCCCGCCCCGGCCCGAACCGCTCCCAGAGCCCGTCCTCGAATAGCTCCTTGACGGACTGGACATGCTCCTCGGCCAGGATGTAGCAAGGCTTCCGCCAGCCCAGCGGAGTATAGGTCGGGGTCCCCCAGGCCGCGCAGGGGTAATCCCGCTCGCCGCGGAGGAACTCGAGGTAGAGCGGATTATTGTAGAACCGGAAGCCATTCCCCGGCTCGAGGATCTTCCGGAAGACCCCGATCGCCTCCTGTCGCTCGAGGAACCGGTCCTGCTCCGAGGCTGTCTCGTAAGCATAGCCCGGGGAGACCATCAGCCCTTCCACCCCTAACTCAGTCAGGGCCCGGAAGAGCCGATGGAGGTCCTCGACATCGCTCCCCTTGTAGATTGTGGTATTAGTGGTGACGCGGAAGCCGGCCCGCAGGGCCGCCTCCAGCCCGGCGAAGGCGGCCTGGAAGACCCCCTTCCGCCCGACCGAGCGGTCGTGGCCTGCCTCTGTCCCATCGAGGTGGACCACGAACGCCAATTGTTCCGAGGGGCGGAATCTCTTCAACGACTCCTTGAGGAGCAGCCCGTTGGTGCAGAGGTAGATGAAGTAACCCCGCCCGGTCAGCTCTGCCACGATCTCCTCGATCTTCGGATGGAGGAGCGGCTCCCCTCCGGCGATGGAAACGACGGGCGCGCCGGACTCCTCGACGGCCCCGAGCGCCTCCTCGATCGAGAGCCGCTTCTCCCAGATCGCTTGGTATTCCCGGACCCGGCCGCAGCCGGGGCAGGCGAGGTTGCAGGCCTCGAGCGGCTCGAGGATCGTCACCAGGGGGAACCGCCTCCGCCCCGAAAGGAGGTTCTTCAGGAGGTAGCCGGCCAGCTTTCGGTCCAACCCCTTCGGCCTTGCCATCTCGATCAAAACTCCCTCACCGCTAGGAATCGGATCAATCCCTCCATCTCCGCTTGGGCCCAATCCGGAAGCCCAAGCCCCTCAAGCCCCGCCAGGGCCTGATGGCAATATTCCCCGACTTTGGCCTCGGCCTCCCCGCGGATATTGAGCCTCTCGAGGAGCCCGATGAGCCTGGGAAGGTCAGCCTCATCGAGGGCCTCCCGGCGGTAGATCTCATGGAGCGGGCCTTCGGCTCCATTCCACTCCCGCTCCAGGTCCAGTGCGAGGACGATCGGGAGGGACTTCTTCTTCCTTAGGAGGTCGCTCTTCGGGGCCTTCCCCATCCGCGCCTGCTCGCCCCAGATCCCGAGGATGTCGTCCCGGCCTTGGAAGACGAGCCCGAGCGCGCAGCCGAAGCCCTTGAAGGCCTCAATAATCTTATCATCCACGCCAGCGAGGAGGGCCCCGAGCTCGAGGGCTCCCCCGAGCAAGGCCCCGGTCTTCCGGAGGGCCATCGCCTCATACTCCTTGAGGGTGGCTTCAGCCTTCGCCTCTAGGGCCAGATCCAGGACCTGGCCCTCGATCATCTCCAGGGTCGCTCGAGAGAGGGCCTTCGAGGCTTCAAGGACCACCTCCGGGGGGAAGTGCCGCCCTAGCTCGAATAAGGCCAGGGCTCCCAGCTCGCGGAGCCCGTCCCCGAGGTTGATCGCCTGGGCCGGGCCGAAGAGCCGCCAGGCCGTCGGCCGGCCGTGCCGCTCCTCATCCTGGTCTTGAATATCATCATGGACCAGGGAGAAGCTGTGGACCAGCTCAACCGCCACTGCCGCCGGGAGGGCCGCCTCCGGCTCGCCTCCGAGGGCCTCGCAGGCGAAGAGCAATAGCAAAGGCCGAAGGAGCTTCCCGGGATAGCCCGCGAGCCTTGTGCCATTCTCATCCTCCTCAAAGCCGAGATGGTAGGAGACCATCTGCTGGAGAGGAGGAGAAGGCCCCCTGCTGAGGCTCCGCAAGCCCTCCTCAAGCCGGCGGCGATAAGCGTGCCCTATGCGGCCGAGGGCCTCGGGCAAGACCGATATTTGACCGCTCATCACCTACAGTCTTAAGGGATGAACAGGACTAGATGGATCGGGTAAAGGGGTGAATCCGGCCTCGCGGGGCGTTGAATCTCGGCTGTTAAATCCTTAAGGCCGCCTCAACGAGGGCCGCGATCCTCTGGGAGAGCTCCTCCTCGCTGGCATGGGCGTCGAGGACCTGTCCCCGGGGCGGCCTGGGGACAGACCGGAGGTAGCCCTCCCGGACGCGGCGATAGAACTCCAGGCCGCTCCCCTCCATCCGATCAAGGAAGCCCTTCCGCCGGAGGCCCTCCTCTGGGGAGATGTCCAGTAAGATCGTCAAGTTTGGCTCCAAGCCCCCGGTGGCGACCTCATTTAGCTCATGGACCAGCCCTAAGGGCAGCCCGCGGCCGTAGCCTTGATAGGCCAAGGAGGATAGGGCGAATCGGTCAGCCACGACGATCTTCCCCGCCTTCAAGGCCGGCTCAATTACCTCTTTTACTAGTTGGGCCCGCGAGGCCTCATAAAGGAGGAGCTCACTGAGGGGCGCGATCTCCCTTCCGTGGTCGAGGAGGATCTCCCGGATGGCCCGCCCCGCTGCTGTGGTCCCCGGCTCCTCCACTAGCAGGACTTCCTCCCCTCGGTTGCGGAGGTATTCGACGAGCAGCCGGGCCTGGGTGGTCTTCCCGCTCCCATCGAGCCCCTCGATGGCGATCAGCAAGCCCGCTTTTTGCCTACCTTTCAGGCCTTCCTTCCCCGGCCCGGCCCTCCGGAGGAGATGCGCGAAGATCAGAGCAGTTCCAGCGACGACCGCCACATCGGCGAGATTGAAGACCGTCCAAAAGCGGAGATCGATGAAGTCGACCACATAGCCGAGCCGGGCCCGGTCGAGGAGGTTCCCCAGCGCTCCACCGGCGATGATCGCCAGCCCCAGTTTGAATTGACCGTCTCGGAGCTTAGTGAAGAGGAGGACCCCTAGAAGGCCGAGGCTGATCGCTGCTGTGACGATCATCACCAAGAGCCCGTGGTCCTGGAGGATCCCGAAGGCCCCCCCGGGGTTCCGCGTCAAGGTGAAGTAGAGGAGACGGTCGAGCACCTTAACCTTTTCATAAGGCTCGAGCTGGGTAAGTGCGAGGAGCTTAGTCGACTGGTCGAGGGCGAGGATCGCCGCGATCCAGAGGAGGTATCTCATCTCGCCCAAAATATACGGGAGAGGCCCACATGGGGCAACCCGCCCATGCGGGGTGGTAAGATGGGGGCGAAACCTGCCGCGAGGGGAGGTGTATATGCCGGCGAAGAGCCAGATGGAAGAGCTGGAGTTGCTCCAACAATCTCTGGCCGGTGACCTGGAAGCATGGGGAGAGATGGTGACACGCTATAAACGCGCGGTATTCGGGATCGCCCTGGGGATCTTGGGGAACCCAGCCGACGCTGAGGACGCCGCTCAGGACGCCTTCATCCGGGCCTATGAGAACCTCCGGAAGTATGATCTGCGGCGGAAGTTCTCCACCTGGATCTTCACCATCGTGAGCAATATCTGCAAGAATCGGCTCCGGGAGGAACGATTCACCGGGAGGCTGGAAGACGAGACCCAGGTCCCCGGGGGGGCCGATCCTGCCCTGGCCGCGGTCGAGGCCGAGCGGGGGCGGCTGATCAAGGAGGCCCTAAGCGAACTGGACTTCAAGTATCGTGCCCCGCTCGTCCTCCGATACTATAGCGACTTGGACTACCAAGAGATCGCCCAGGTCCTCGGCCTACCCGAAGGGACGGTCAAGACCCATCTCCATCGGGGTAAGGCCGAGCTCAAGCGGATCCTGGAACGGAAGGGGGTTCGAGGCTATGAATGAGGAGAAGTTCGAGAGCTATCTTCGGGAGGGACTGAAGCAAGGAGTTGAGAGCCATCTCCAGCGACTGGAGGGGCTCGAAGAGAGAGTTATAGGTGCCCTGGAGGAGCGGGCCCTCCGCCGTGGCCGCTGGGCTAAGGTCCTAGAGCCGCTCCTCGTCCCGGTGCAGCGGCGCCCCGCGCTCGCACTGGCCACGACCGCCATGGCCTTCCTCATCATCGGCCTCTTCCTCGGGATGGGGCTCAGTGGGCCCTCGCTCGGCGGTGGAGAAGGGGTCTGGTTCGTCGTGGCCTACCCTGAGGCCCAGAGTGTGACCGTTGCCGGGGACTTCAACGGCTGGACCGAGACGCCCCTCAAGCGGGGGAAGGACGGGATCTGGACGATCAGGCTCGACCTGAAGCCCGGTCGATATGAGTATGCCTTCAAGATCGACGGGAAGAAGTGGGTCCCAGACCCAAGAGCGGACGAGTATGTCAAGACCTATGGGAATCAATACAACTCAGTGATCTATGTCTAGACTAGCGAGGTGAAGGAGATGATGAAGATCCTCTGTATTGCCCTGCTGCTCAATCTCCTCGCCCCCTTGCCCCTGCTGGCCACCTCGGTTGCGGCCGTGGAGCAGACCCAAGCGCAGGTGACGGCCCAGGATGTCTACGACTATATCAATCATTATCTTGAGGCCTCAGCCCAGACGAAGGCCATCCTGATCCAAGCCTTCCAGAAGGGCTTCCAAGAAGGGGCGATTACCCCGGAGCGGGCCCTGGCCTTCCTTGTGCGAGTCAATGGGAGCGGGGCCTCGATCGCGTTGCGCGAGCAGGTCTACCTGACGATCGCCGATGGGCTCATGAAGAGCGTGCCAGTGGAGATGCTCATCAGCAAGGTCGAAGAAGGGCTGGCTAAGGGGAGGCCGATGGAGGAGATCCTGGCGGAGATCCAGGAACGGAAGACAACTCTAGAGGAGGTGAAGGGGCTCTTAGAGAGCAAGGGCCTAAAGGTCGGGGTCGAGCTCCAGCTCCCCGTCGGGGTCGGACAGGCCACGCTCGTGCTCTCCTTCGAGCTAGTGGGCGCGGTGATCACCGATGTCGCCGGGGCTCTGGAAGATTATGTCCGGAACGGGAACGATCCGGTCGACTCCCTCGCGGTTTATCAGGCCGTAATGCTCCGGCTCCAACGGGATAGGAGCCTCCTGCAAGGGCTCGTGGCTTGGGTCTCTACGGCCGTTACCCCGGAGGAGTTGAGTCGGATCGCGCAGAATATCGCCATAAGGCTGAAGCCTAAGGGATGAAATTGAAATTAGGAGGAGGGACTAAGATGAGACGGAACCTGATCCTTCTGCTGCTCATCGGAGGGCTTTTCGCCCTCATCGGAGGAGGCGGAGCCGCTCAAGGTCAAGGGACGAGCCCCTTAGGGATCGTCCCCACCCCGAGCGAGCTCCAGGTGAACATCTGGGTGGATAAGCCAGTCTATCAGCCTGGGGAGTATATCACTGTCCACTACTCCGTCAACATGCCGGCTTACATCTACATCATCGACATCGATGCTGCCAACTATGCCAGGCTGATCTTCCCGAATCGCTACTCCCAGGACAACTATGTCGGCGCAGGGGAGCATATCCTGCCGGATAAGCCGACCTATCGGTTTGTAGTCGTCCCGCCTTTGGGGACCGAATATCTCCAGATCATCGCCTCGACCCAGCCCTTGGACCTCGATGTCCAGGGCTTTCGGGAGGCCTTCCCGCTCTTGGGGACCGATCCGAGCCAGGTCGGGGCTCAGATCCAGGGGATCATCCCCGTCGGGGAGACTGCTACCGCCTGGACGAGCTTCCAGGTCGGATATGCGCCGCCACCACCGCCCCCACCGCCACCACCAACGAATCAACCGCCGGTAGCGAGCTTCACTTGGAACCCTTACTATCCGCTCGTCGGCCAGCCGGTCTTCTTCGATGCCTCGAGCTCCTATGACCCTGACGGCTGGATCACCACCTACCAATGGGACTTTGACAGCAACGGGATCGTCGATGCCTGGGGCCGGACCGCCACTTATACCTTCTACACTGCCGGGAGCAAGCCAGTCACCCTCAGGGTGATCGATAACGGCGGAGCCAGCTCCTCGACCACTCAGACCATTTGGGTCCAGGGATATGCGCCTCCGCCACCGCCCGCGCCAGCCCCCGGCTTCTACATCACCATCGAGCCGGGGAACATCCTTCACATCTCCGTCCAGGGGAGTTACACTTGGTGGACGGAGCATGGGTATCAGATCGACCTGGAGACCGACGGATGCTTCACGAGCGTCCGCCATCAGATCTCCGGCGGGGTCGCCCCGCTAGGGATCGTCCCCACCCCCACTCCGCAGGCCACGCTCACCTTGAGCGGGAGCGTCTCTACCGGGAGGGTCGACTACTTCATCACTCTCTCTTGTAACGCCACCAAGATCAAGTTCAAGATGCTGCTCGACTGGGACGGCGACGGGGACCTCGATCTCCGGACGGATAACATCTACATCGGCCCCTCGTGGCGGAATCCACCGTCCAACCCGTTCGTCCTCTACTTCCCCTCGGGGGCCATCTCCTGGGTCAGTGCCCAGCTCTGCTGGGTCTTGGTCGATCAACCCGGCTTCCGGTTCATCGTCTGCTTCAACTTCACACCTTAGCTAGTTTAGGGGCCTAGAGGGAGGCCGAAGAGGCCTCCCTCTAGGCCTTGAAGGAGGGAAAGAATGAGAATTTTGCTGCTCTCAGTGATGTTAATCTGCCTCTCCCTGGTCTTGATAGGCGGGATCGGCGGGGAGGCCCGGATCGGACAGGCCGCCTTCTATAAGGCGACTCTCCCACTGGCCCAGCCGGATATCGCCACGCTCGCCGCGCGGGCCCAAGGGCTCAACTTCTGGATCAGGGTCCAGGAGGGGCTGAATGTGGCCTACCTTCACGGGAGCGAGCTTTGCACCGGCTGCATCCCGGCCAACGAGGCGAGCTTCTTCGGCTTCCCTCAGCTCTACCTCGATAGCGGGCTCTTCCTCGTCCGGCTGGACGAGGCTGACTACCGAATGGTCGTCCGGCCCGCGGCCGAAGCTCTCAGGGCCTACGAGGTGATCTTCGGCCCGAAGCGCGAGATGAGCCCGGAGGCCATGGAAGAGGAGGCCCAGAGCTGGCTCCAGAAGCTGGGGATCGTGCAAACGGCTTCACTGGAGTTCACGGAGCTTCTCCCTCAGGAGAAGCCTCAGCCGCCGGCGGGGGTCCGACTCGACTCGCTCCTCTATGCCCTGACCCTTTCCCCTGACTGGCATGAATTCGCCCGGGAACGGGGCTTCTCGCTCCTTGGCCTGCGAATCAGGGTGATCATCGAGCTCGCCTCGCCCGCGAATCTGCCCCAAGGCTACTATCTCCTGGTCGAGGCCCGCACTCAAGAACTACTCCGGGCTCAAGTCCCGGTGAGCGAGCTTGTGCGGCTGGCCGCGGACCCGGCGGTGAAGCTCGTCCGGCTCCCGTATGAGCCGCATGAAGCAGGAGGAGGGTAGGATGAGCTTAAAGAGAATCTTCCGCTTACCGTTCGTCCTGCTCCTCCTAGCCCTCCTCACTTTCTGCAGTGTAGCCTTTCCTGCGGGGGGAGGCAAGCCGGAGAAGCATAACTCGAAGATCGATAGCATCCTGGAGCAGATCCTCCAGGCCGCCGCGACGGGGCAGAGCGTCTCGGCGATGGAGACGGCCGGGCGGGCCGGTGTCCCGGCCCAGGGGAATTCGATCATGGTCGTCTTAGAGCTGGCCCCGCAGTTCCGCGGCCCGCTGGCCCAAGCAGTCGTGGCCACTGTCGGTCAGGTCGCCCCCGGGCTAGTCGTCGCTAGCTCCCAGAGCTTCGTCAAAGTGAGGCTCCCCCTAAACCCCGCGGTCTTGACCATCGTCGATCTGATCCTCCAGCACACGGGCATCGCTTTCATCCGCCCACCGGCGATCCCCCAGGCCCTAGCCGTGACTGAGGGGATCGCCCTAACGGGCGCAGCGGCTTACCATGCCAGTGGCTTCCGCGGCAGAGGGGTCAAGATCGCGGTGATCGACCTCGGCTTCGCCGGGCTCTCGGCCGCCCAGGCTCGGGGCGAGCTCCCCGCCACGGTCCAGAAGATCGATTACACCGGGACTGGGCTGGAGTCGGGGACGAGCCACGGGACGGCCGTGGCCGAGATTATCTACGATATGGCCCCCGAGGCCGAGCTCTATCTTATGAAGATCGCCGATGAGGTCGACCTCGAGCAAGCGAAAGACGACTGTATCCGCTACGGGATAAGGGTGATAAACCACTCCATCGGCTGGCTCAACACTAACTTCTATAACGGCCAGGGGAAAGTCGCGGAGATCGCCGCCGATGCTCGGGCTCATGGGATCCTCTGGGTCAATGCCGCGGGGAACTATGCCCAGAAGCACTGGAAGGGCTTCCTCGCGGATAACGACCGCGACGGCTGGGGCGAGTTCTCCGGGAGCGACGAGGACCTGGACATCCAGGTCCGTGGCGGAGACTCGATCCAGCTCTACTTGACCTGGAACGACTGGCCCGCCTCGGCTCAGGACTATGACCTCTACCTCTTCGATAGCTCCGGGAGGCAGGTGGCCCTCTCCGACCGACTCCAGACAGGGACAGAGCAGCCGATCGAGCAGCTCATTTACCGCGCCCCAAGCTCTGGGACCTACAAGATCAGGGTCAAGGCCTACCGCGTCAGCTCGCCGAAAGAGCTGGCCCTCTTCAGCCTGAGCCATGATCTCGAATATCCCATCCCCCAAGGGAGCATCGTCGCCCCGGCCGATTCGGCCTCCGTGATCGCGGTCGGCGCGATCCACTATGCGAATTGGACGACCGGCCCAGCCGAGCCCTATAGCTCCCAGGGGCCGACCAGCGATGGCCGGAGCAAACCCGACATCAGCGGCCCGGATCAGGTCACAACCTCAACGCTGGGGCGCTTCATGGGGACCTCAGCGGCCGCGCCACATGTGGCCGGTGCGGCGGCCCTCCTCATCTCGGAGAGCCCCTCGTTAAATGCCGGGCAGATCGAGTCCCGGCTCAGGTCCCAAGCGATCGCGATGGGCTCCCCCTTGATTTACGGTGCAGGGCGGCTCAATCTGGTCCCTCAAGTCATCCAGCGCCCGGACTTGGTCATCGCTGGGGTCGATTACTCCCCCCAGAATCCGACGATCGGGAGCCAGCTCACCTTCACTGTCCGGGTCCAGAACCAGGGGAGCGGCCCGGCCTCGAACTTCGACCTCGAGCTCCGGGATAGCCTGGGGAGGACCAGCCAGAGCCTCAGCGGCCTCAGCGCTGGTGCGACGGCCACCGCGAGCTTCATGCGCCAGATCACCCTGGCCAGCGAGACCTACACCTTCACCGTCGACCCCACAGGCCAGGTCGCGGAGGCAAATGAGGCGAACAACACCTTCCAGCTCCGGGTGACGGCCGCCTCTCAGCCCCCGCCTCCACCGACCAACCGGCCGCCGGTCGCAAGCTTCACCTACAGCCCGAGCAGCCCTCTCGTCGGCCAGCCAGTGACCTTCGATGGGACCGGCTCCTACGACCCCGATGGGCGGATCACAATCTATTCCTGGGACTTCAACTCCGACGGGCGAGCCGACGCGAGCGGCCCGACCGTAAGCTACGCCTTCCCCGTCGCAGGCTCCTACAATGTCATCCTCACGGTCACCGATAATGGCGGGCTGAGTGGTTCCACCACCAGAACCGTTCAAGTCCGGTCTGGCTCGGTCCCGCCTCCGCCACCGCCGGGGAGCCTGCCTATCGCGACTCTCGCGATCGACCGCGGCTGCGGCGCGACTTATCAGCCTGGGGAGAGGATCACGGTCTCCTTCTCCGTGAGCGAGTCGGCGACGGTGAAGCTCTTCGACTTCACCACCGCCGGGCAGTTCGTGCAACTTCTCCAGCGGAGCCTGGCCGCCGGCCAGTCAGGGAGCTTCACCGGCCAGGTCGTCGGCCCGGCGGGGATCGAAACCTTAGTCCTCTCTGCCCGGACCAGCTCGGGGAAGGTCATGACCGCTGCCTGCAGCTTTGTCATCGGCCAGCCCGGGGCGAGCGTGAGCCTGACCATCGACCGCGGGAGCGGCGGGAGCTATCGGCCCGGGGAACGGATCACCTTCACTTACTCCGTGACCCAGGATGCCTCGGTGGTGATCTACGACTTCGAGCCGACCGGCGTGCTCAAGCGCTATGGCTTAGGCTGGGTCCCGGCCGGAGCGAGCCGGAGCTTCACTGCCACGGTCGTCGGCCCAACGGGAGTGGAGACAGCAGTGCTAGTAGCCTATACCCGCTCGGGTAAGGTCCTGACCGCTGCAGTCAGCTTCAAGGTAGTGCCGTAAAGAAAGAGGCCTCTAGAGGGCTTCATCAGCTCTCTGGAGGCCTCTCTCTTTCCGTCCCCAAGGGGATTCGAACCCCTGTTGCCGGCTTGAAGGGCCGGCGTCCTAGACCTCTAGACGATGGGGACGACGAGCTACAAACTCTCTTCATCTGGGCCGTGCAGGACTCGAACCTGCGGCTCCCTGCTTAAAAGGCAGGTGCTCTACCCCTGAGCTAACGGCCCGCGAGGAGATTATATCCCCCTCTCCAGCCTGGGGCAAGGCCCTCTTCAGATCGCCTCGAGCTCGATGTCCCCCGCTGAGTGGACCGCCCTTTCGAGCGGAACGATCGCCACGGTCCGCTCTGCCCGAAGCCCGCCATAAGCCGAGGAGGTGAAGATGGTGAGGCACTGCCCCTCGAACAATTCCTTCGGTGCATCAGGCTGGTGGGAGCGGATGAGGAGGCTCTTCCCGAAGCGGGCCATCAGCCGCTCAAAGTAGTTCCGCCCGAACTGCGGCCTGCTCCAGAGCCAGCCCAAAGAATCTCCCGGGAGGTCGGCCCAGTCCCCCCAGGTGATCTGTCGCCATGGCTCGCTCCCGAGCCTGATCGAATTGACCTCCTCCAAGCTCGCAAGATCAGGCAGGGCCCCGTGGAGGGCGATGACCCCGTTCGGGGTTGTGACCACCAGCGGTAGCTCAGCCAGGGTCATGGCATAGGCTTGCTCCTCCTCTGGACTTAGGCCGAGCCAGAAGTCGGCCGGGGAGAACTGGGCCACGCTCCAGCCTTCGTGGTTCCCCATCAGAAGAAAGAGCTCTCGGGGATGGGCGAGCTTCTGCTCCAAGAGGTAGTTGATGTTCTCCTGTGAGGCCGGCCCGCGGTCGACATAGTCCCCGAGGAAGACCAGCTTCGTCCCCGGCTTAAGGTATCTGGAGATCACCTTTTTGCTCGCCTCGAGGTCTCCGTGGGTGTCCCCGACGAAGACGGCCCGCTCGCCCTCAAGATTGATGAGCCTCGGCTCGGACCTGAAGAGCCGCGCAGCTTCCCGCAAGAGCCCAGCTTCTTGGAACATAAAATTTGGTGGGCTGCCGAGGACTCGAACCTCGAACCCCCCGGTTAAGAGCCGGATGCTCTGCCAGTTGAGCTAGCAGCCCCGTCAGGATGTTAACGCACGATCGCTAGGCTGTCAAGTCAAGCCCTTGCGGAGAAACCCCTCTGGTAGCTTGCAATTGCGGCCATCCCCCATTAGAATGGTCTTAACATGGGCGATCTCTTCAGTAAAGCGGGCTCTCAGCCCCGACCGCCGCTGGCCGAGCGGATGCGGCCCCAGACCCTAGAAGAGTTCGTGGGCCAAGAGCATCTGGTCGGGCCGGGGAAGGTCCTCCAGACCCTCATCGAGCGGAATGAGGTCCGTTCCCTAGTCCTCTGGGGCCCGCCGGGGACGGGCAAAACCACCTTGGGGATGATCATCGCCCGCTCCTTCGGTGCGGAGTTCGTCTACTTCAGCGCCACCCGTTCCTCGATCAGGGAGGTCCAGGAGGCGCTCGAGCGGTCGAAGCGGAAGTTCCAGGCCTACGGGACAAAGGACCTGATCTTCATCGACGAGCTCCATCGGTTCAATAAGGCCCAGCAGGCCGCATTCCTCCCCTATCTTGAGGAGGGGAGCGCGATCCTCATCGGCGCGACCACGGAGAACCCCTCATTCGAGATCATCTCTCCGCTCCTCTCCCGCTCCCAAGTCTTCACATTGAAGCCCTTGAGCCCCGGGGAGATCAAACTGATCCTCGAGCGGGCTCTGGCAGACAGCGAGCGGGGGCTCGGGGGCCGAGGGCTCGAGCTAGCCCCTGAGGCCGAGGAGTTCATCGCCCAATACTCCGATGGGGATGCCCGCCGCGCACTGAACATCCTCGAGCTGGCCGCGGACATCGCCGAAGGGAAGGCCCTTGACCTCCCGACAGTCCAGGAGGCGGCCCAGCGGCGGGTCCCGATCTACGACAAGAGCGGCGAGGAGCACTATAACTTGATCTCCGCGCTTCACAAGAGCATCCGGAACTCCGACCCCGATGCGGCCCTCTACTGGCTGGCGCGGATGCTCTCCTCCGGTGAGGATCCGCTATACATCGCCCGGAGGATGGTCCGGATGGCCGCGGAGGACATCGGCCTGGCCGATCCCATGGCCCTGCAGGTGGCCTTGGCCGCGAAAGATGCCTACGACTTCTTGGGCTCGCCGGAGGGCGAGCTGGCCCTGGCCGAGGCGGCAGTCTATCTCGCGACCGCGCCGAAGAGCAACTCGATCTACAAGGCTTATGATGCGGCGATAGAGGATGTGGAGAAGACCCGGAACGAGCCGGTCCCATTGCATCTGCGGAATCCGGTCACCAAACTGATGAAGGGGATCGGCTACGGGGAGGGGTATCAATACGCCCACAACGTCGAGGGCGGGGTAGCGCGGATGGAGTGCTTGCCGGAGAACCTCAGGGGGCGGAGATACTATCAGCCTCGAGGTTCCGGCTACGAGGCCGAGGTGGCGAAGCGGCTCAAGGAGTGGGAGCGGCTCCGCCACGGGGCATGATCATTAGAGGCTCGTTGCTCGCACTAGGATGGGGAGGGCCGGGGAGCGAAAGGGGGTGATATATGATATAGCTTAGTCGACCGAAGCCGAGCTCAGCGGCCTTAATAGCCCAGTCTGGTCTTCAGTTCAGCCTAAGGAGGGAGGGCATGGAGCGATCTGCAAAGTTCTGGGTAGGAGTGGGTGTTGTAGTTCTGTTGCTGAGCGCGATGGCGGGCAGCGGCAGGGCGGGGGAGCCCGTTTGCCCCGAGCCGTTTGTAGAGAGTTTCGAATATGGACCGCCTCTCATCGGTAACCCCGCTAGCCGTCTGCTCTGGGTCACCTTCGGGGCCCAGGGGCCGCACCCCCATCGACCGGACCCGAGCGTGGCCGGCTGGGAGGTGGTCTCCGAGGACTGCTACTCCGGGAGTTATTGTCTTAAGTCGGGCTTGACGCGCCTCAATAACGATCGGCAGAGCATCTTAGAGGTCACCCTCGAGATCCTCGAGGAGGGCGAGATCTCCTTCTGGGTCCGCGTAGATTCGGAACCAGGGTATGACGGGGTGATCTTCTTCATCGACGACGAGCAGTTAGAGGCCTGGAGCGAGCGCGATTCCGGCTGGGTCGAGGCGAGCTTCCCTCTCGAGGCGGGGAGGCACACCTTCCGCTGGGAGTATATCAAGGATGAGGATACCTCAGAGGGGAAGGATGCCGCTTGGCTCGATGAGATCAGCTTCCCCACGATCGCCTTTCCCTGCCCTCCCCGCCCGACGGAGGAGGTCCCGCTCGATCCTCGCCCTGAGCCGCCTTCTTGGGAGCTCGGTGTCCCCCGAGCGGACACCGTGCCGGCCAACAGCTTCACCAGAGGGACCATCCTGGTCCAGACCGAGCCCGTGGAAGTCCCACGAGAGTATACGGTCCAGGTCCCCAAGGAGGGGGCCGATCTCCTGGCCGTGATCGTTCGGGCTCAGGCTGGCGGTAATCTTGATTTATACGGCCGGGCGGGCAAGCCAGTGGAGGTTCCACCCGATGTGCGCCGGATAAGTAGCGACTTCGCTTCTATCTCTCCCGGAGGAGAAGAAGTCCTCGTCATCTCTAATCCCGAGCCCCGGACTACCTACTGGTTTATCGTGGAGAATCGCGAGAGCCTCGCTCAGACTTTTACTATTACCGCCTTCCTCATCCCGGAGGTGCGGGCCGGCCAGGCTACCATCACAGGCTCGATAGGGCTCCCCGCAAACCTTCCCCCGCCGCTGGCCCGTTACCTTGCGACCGACCGGGGCCAGTTGGGCCTCCAGCAATACCGCATCGAAGTTCCTAAGGGGGCCAAGCGGCTCGCCGTCCGGGTGAGCGGGGAGGGGGACCTCAACTTGCACATCCGTTTCGGAAAGCCCGTGGCGATCCTGCCGGATGGGCGAGTCGAGGCGGATATCTCAGCCATCTCTCCGGGGAGCGAGGAGGCCATCGTCCTCTCGGGGGGCCTCTTGCAGCCCGGGACCTACTACATCGCCATCGAGGGGCTCAATCCGCCTCAGAGCTTCACTTTGATGGTGAGCCTGGAGACAAGTAGTGGGACCCAACAGGTTCAGGCGAGCGGGGCAATGAGCGAGGGAGAGGAAAGTGCTCTATCTATGCCCATCATCTAGCCGCACTCAGACGCGCTCCCAGGGGCCGGAGCGGATTAATAATCTGCTCCGGCCCATTCATTTCCACTCATTCTCTGGACTGAGCTGAACTGAATCAAGCCAAGCTAAGCCCGAGGCTTGGAGCCCCATCAGCCCTTCTCCACATCGCTCAATCGGCGGAACACTTGGTCGAAGACCTGGCGGAGCCACTCGATCGCCTGCTTGGAGAACATCCCCGCAAGGCCGGCGAAGGCCAGGACCCCGAAGAGGTTGACCGTCGCGGCCTCGGCGGCGGTCGAGAAGAGGAGCCCCCGGATGACGAGGTAGAGGATCGTCGCCAGTGCCGCCCCGATGAATGGCCGGAGGAGATACCACCAGAGCCAGCTGGCGGAGAGCTCGGACTTCCCGGCGAAGAAGGCGAACGAGGTCGCCATGTGGATGCAGGCTCCGAGGGCTCCGACGAGGGCGATGAGCAGGATCAGCCTCGTCTCCGGTCCTAACGAGAGGGGGGCGACCGCGCCCTCGCCAGCGGCGGGGAAGATGGCGATGATGAGGTAGAGCAATAGAATGATGAGGAGCAGGCAATAGCCCCCGAGGAGGCCTCTTGTAAGGGGCTTCATCGGCGCTGGTCCTTTCTCTTCCATCTCCCCTCCCTCTGCGGAGCTTAACATAGGCTCCAGTGCCGGTCAAGCTGGGCGAGACCGATTAGCCGCGTCTCCCTCGGGCAGGGTATCATTCCTTGAATGGCTGAGGAGATCTTCGACCGGCTGAGCGGGATCGCGGACGAGGACCTCCCGAGGATGGCCCGCGTCCGCTGGCAGCGGCCCTCGCTCGAACTCCCCGACCTCGAAGGACAGGTCAGAAGGGAGCTCGAGAGGCTGGACCTGAGGAGCAGGCTCGAGCCCGGTGCTCTTGTGGCCCTGGCCTGCGGGAGCCGCGGGATCAGCAATATCGATCGAATCGTTAAGGTGGCCGTGCAGTATTTCCAGGCGATCGGGGCCCAGCCCTTCGTCTTTCCGGCGATGGGCTCTCATGGCGGCTCGACGGCTGAGGGGCAAGCGGAGACCTTGGCAAAGTTGGGGATCTCTGAAGAGACGCTCGGTTGCCCCGTCCGGGCGACGATGGAAGTAGTCGAGCTCGGCCGGACCGCAAGCGGGATCCCCGTCCTCGCTGACCGCTATGCCGCCGAAGCTGACGGCATCTTCTTGATCAACCGGATCAAGCCGCACACGGCCTTCTCCGGGCGGATCGGCTCAGGATTAGTAAAGATGCTGGCCGTCGGGCTGGGGAAACAGCAAGGCGCTAAGGCCGTCCACCGCTTCGCCTTTTGGCTCGGCCTGGAGCGGGCGATCCTCGAGGTTGCCCAGGTCATGTTGCGGGAGCTGTCAGTCCTGGGCGGGCTGGCGATCATCGAGGGCTTCCACCATGAGACGGCCCATGTTGAGGCCCTCCGGGCGGACGAACTTCTGGAAAGGGAGCCGGAGCTACTGGCGAGGGCTAGAGAGCTGATGCCCCGGCTCCCCTTCGCCGAGCTCGATCTCCTGATCGTCGATGAGGCGGGGAAGGAGATCAGTGGGACGGGGATGGACACCTCTGTGATCGGGCGACGATACATCCTCGGCGAGCCGGAGCCCTCCTCTCCTAGGATCAAGAGGATCTACCTCCGGAGCCTCTCGCCCAGCTCCGGGGGGAATGCCCTGGGGATTGGGCTGGCAGACTTCGTCCACCAGAGGGTCGTCGAGGCTATGGACCTCGAGAAGACCTACATTAACGCCCTCACGGGGACCGGTCCGGAGAAGGCTCGGATCCCGCCATACTTTGCGAGCGACCGGACTGCGATCAAGCTGGCTCTCGCGACGATCGGCCCACTCGAGCCCCAAAAGGCCCGGGTCCTCTGGATCAAGAATACCCTGGAGTTGGGAGAGTTCTACATCTCGGAGGCCCTCATCGCTGAAGTTGAAGCGGAGACCCAGGGCGAGCTCGAGGTAGAGAATTGCCCCTGGCCCCTCGAGTTCGATGGGGAGGGGAACCTCATCCTCCCCTGAGGATCAAAGCCGCGCCCGCTGTGGGCGGGCCGTCTCCATGATCAATTTCGCCAGCCTCTTGGAATTATGCTTGACCGTCGGCTTCCCCTCCAGCTCGACGATCTCTAACAAGTCGGCGGTTATGACCCTCGGCCCCTCCAAGCCGCTGAGGTCATTGGCTACCGGGACGGCCCCTTCGGCCGCATACTGGCGGAGCAATGGCTCCGGGATCGGCTGGGAGTTGACGATGATGTAGTCGAACTTGGAGATATCGATGTATTCCCCCAGGACCCTCAAGTGGTCTCTCGCGGTGAAGCCATCAGTCTCCCCAGGCTGGGTCATGAGGTTGACGATGTAGAACTTCTTCGCCCGGGCTCGCTCGATCTCACGGACCACATCCTCCACCAGGAGGTTGGGGATGATCGAAGTGAAGAGGCTCCCCGGGCCGAGGAGGATCAACTCCGCCCGCCTGATCCCTTCCAGGACCTGCTCGTATGGCTGGACCGGTTGCTTCGAGAGGAGCATCCGCTTGATCCTCCGGGGATCTTTGACGATCTCCGTCTCGCCGCGAACGAAGCCCCCGTCCTCCATCTCCGCCAGGAGGTCCACCTGCTCGAGGGTCGCCGGGAGGACTCGCCCGCGGATGTTCAGGATATGGCTCATCTCAGCGATCGCCAGGTCGAACCGCCCGAGTCGCTCCTGAAGCCCGGCGATCACCAGGTTCCCCAGGGAGTGGCCATTGAAGCTCCCCTCGCGGAAGCGGTGCTGGAAGAGCGCGGCGATCCTCGACTCGTCATCGGCGAGGGCGATGATGCAGTTCCTGATGTCTCCAGGTGGGAGGATCTCCATCTCCCGACGGAGCCGGCCGGAGGAGCCGCCGGTGTCCATCACGGTCACGACGGCAGTGATGTTACTAGTATACTCTTTCAAGCCGCGGAGCAAGACCGAGAGCCCGGTCCCACCTCCCAGGGCCACCACCTCCGGGCCGCGGGAGAGGACCCGCTGGCTATAGATGACTTCCCCGGCCTGGCCGAGGGCCTGAGGTGCCAATCCCTTGATGACTGAGCTCAAGAAGCGGTGGACCCCGATGATGGCCCCGGCCAGCCCACCGGCCAAGAGCAGGCTCCCGATCAGCAATGCATACCCAGGTGCAGGGACCAGGAGGGCATAGAGCCAGCGGATCATGCCCTTACCGAAGAGGAGGACTAACCCGAAGATGAGGGCGAGCATCGCCAGGGTCGCCAGGGCCGCCCAGCGCTTCACCCCCATCCCAGGGTAGAGCCAGCGGAGGAACCTCTTCCACTTCATCTCATCGTCGTCGGTTCTTCGGTCGTCGCCGGCTGACCAGCTTGAGCCGCTCCCGGCCCAAGATCCCCTCTAGCTCCCGGAGTAGTCCCCTGGAGAGCCGGACGGAGAACTCCTCCCCGGCCTTGACCAGCTCCTGGGAGTCGCCCATCGCCAACTGGAGGAGGACACCTGTCGGGCCCCTGGAGCGGCGGAGGGCCTCTCTCAGCCGCTCTAAAAGGGGCTCATCGACCTCGTCCAGCGGGAGGAGGAGGTGGAGCTCGACGAGCGAGCCGGCCTCCTCCAGGGGATAGACCTCCTCAGCCACCACCTGGGTCTGGCCGGCCCGCTCCTCGGCCCGGCCGATGACATAAATCAGGTTATCCTCTTGAAGGAGTGAGGCCCGCCGCTCATAGAGCTCGGAGAAGACTGTCAGCTCGGCCTTCCCCTTCAGGTCCTCCAGTCTGACGAAGGCCATCCTCCTCCCCTTCGAGGTCGTGATGACACGGACACCATCGATCCGCCCGCCGAGGTAGACCGGCTCGCCGGCCCGAACTCCCTCAAGCTCATTCAGGCTATGGGAGCGGAGGCAGGCCAATTCCTCCTCCCATTCCAAGAGGGGATGGGAGCTGAGATAGAGCCCGAGGAGATCCTTCTCGAAGCGGAGGAGCTCCTCCGGGGGGAACTCCTCGGTCGCGATCGCTAGGGTCGGGGTGAGCTCCTCCTCAGCGAAGAAGGAACGCTGGCCGCTCCGCCGCTCGGCGGAGGCGAGATGGGCCAGCTCAAGGCCGACCTCCACCTGCTTCAGCAGCCCCTTGCGGGTGGCGAACCTATCGAAGGCCCCGGCCTTGATCAGGGCCTCGAGCGCCTCGCGGTTGACCCGCTGGGGATCGACCCGGCGGCAGAAGTCGACGAACGACTTAAAGGGACGGGCCCCGCGGGCCTCGAGGATCGCTTGGACCGCGGTCTCACCGACATTCTTGATCGCCCCCAGGCCGAAGCGGATCCGGCCATCGTGGGCCGTAAAGTAAAGATCGCTCTCATTGATCTCCGGAGGGAGGACGGCGATCCCCAGCTCCCGGCATTCCTGGACATACTCCGCGATCTTCTCGGTATTGTCCGCGACGCTGGTGAGGAGAGCGGCCATATACTCCGTGGGGTAGTTGGCCTTGAGGTAGGCGGTCCAGTAGGTGATCAGGGCATAGGCGGTAGAGTGGGCCTTGTTAAAGCCGTAGCGGGCGAATTTCTCGATGTCGCTGAAGAGATCGAGGGCCTTCTCGATGGGGATCCCATTCCGGACACAGCCCTGGATGAACTTCTCCCGTGTGGCCTCCATCGTCTTCCGCTCCTTCTTCCCGATCGCCTTCCTCAGGAGGTCAGCCTCCCCGAGGGAGAAGCCGGCCAGGACTCGAGCCATGAGGAGCAACTGCTCCTGATAGATCGGGAGGCCGTAAGTCTCCTCGAGGATCGGCTCGAGGTCCGGATGGGGATAGGAGACCCGCTGGCGGCCCGCTTTCCGGGCGATGAACTCCGCAGCCATCCCGCTCTCCAGTGGCCCAGGACGGTATAAGGCGAGCAGGGCGGCGATATCCTTGAACTCAGTCGGGGCGAGGCTCCTCACCAAGTCCTTGATCCCCGAGCCCTCGAGCTGAAAGATCCCGGTCGTCCGCCCCTCCTGCAAGAGCTGATAGACCTTGGGGTCATTGAGCGGGAGCGCCTCGAGCCTTAGCTCTTCCCCGCAGTTCTTCTTGATCGCGGCGAGCGCATCGGCGATGACCGTCAGGTTCCGCAAGCCCAGTAAATCGATCTTGAGCATCCCGATCGCCTCTAAGGCGACCATGTCATACTGGGTCACGAGCGAGCCGTCGCTCAGGCGCAAGAGCGGGACATAATCGGTCAGCTCGCCGGGGGCGATCACCACCCCAGCGGCGTGGGTCGAGGGGTTCCGCACCAGGCCCTCCAGCTTCTCGGAGACCTCGATCAGGCTCCGGACCTGGGGGTCGCTCTCGTAGAGCCGCTTCAGCTCGGGGACGCTCCCCAGGGCCTCCTCGAGTGAGGCCCCGAAGGGGATCAGCTTCGCGATCCGGTCGGCATCGCTGTAGGAGATCCCCAAGGCCCTTGCCACATCGCGGACTGCGCTCCGGGCGGCCATCGTGTCGAAGGTCACGATCTGGGCCACCCTCTCACGGCCATACCGCTCGGCCACATAGTTGATGACCTCATCGCGCCTCCTGGGGCAGAAGTCGATGTCGATATCCGGGAGGCTGATCCGCTCGGGATTGAGGAACCTCTCGAAGAGTAGGCCGTGTTCCAAGGGGTCGAGATCGGTGATCCTCAGGCAGTAGGAGACCAGGCTCCCGGCAGCCGAGCCCCGCCCAGGCCCGACGGGGATCCCCCTCTCTCGGGCATACCGGACGAAGTCCTGGACGATCAGGAAGTAGGGGACGAACCCCATCTTCGCGATCACGCCCAGTTCGTATTCCAAGCGCTCTTGGACCGCCTGGGGGAGCGCCTCGCCGTAGCGCTCGTGGGCCCCGCGGAAGACGAGCTCGCGCAAGTAGGCCATGGGATCGGCGTAACCCGGAGGGAGGTCGAATCGGGGGAGATGGGCGGCCTCCAACTCCAGATTTACATTACAGCGCTCAGCGATCCGGAGGGTGTTCTCTAGCGCCTCAGGGAGATCGGAGAAGAGGGCAGCCATCTCCTCCCCGGACTTGAAGTAGTATTGATCCCCCTCATAGGAGCGGCGCTCCTCGGCCTTACTCGCCTGGATGTTGAGGAGGATCTCATGGGCCTTGCTGTCGGCCGAGGCGATGTAATGGATATCGTTCGTCGCGAGGAGCGGCAATTCTAGCCGCTCGGCCAGCCTGATCAGCTCCTCATTGACCTCTTGTTCCTCCGCCAGGCCGTGGCGCTGGAGCTCGACGAAGAAGTTCTCCGGGCCGAAGAGCTCGCGGAGCCGTCTGGCCCACTCCTCCGCCTCCTTCGGCCGGCCGGAGAGGAGAGGCTTCGCTAAGAGCCCGCTCTTGCAGGCGGTGGTGACGATCAGTCCATCGCGATACTCCTTCAGCAGCTCCAGATCGATCCTCGGCTTATAGTAGAAGCCCTCACTGTAGCCTAGGCTAGCGAGCTTGAGCAGGTTCCGGTAGCCCCGCTCGTCCTCGGCCAGGGCGAGGAGGTGGTAATACTTCTCCCGCCCGGGGGTCCGGTCCTGCCTCCCCCGTGGGGCGAAGTAGAACTCGACCCCGATGAGCGGCTTGATCCCATAGATCCTGGCCTTTTGATAGAACTCGATCGCCCCGCAGAGGACCCCATGGTCGGTGAGGGCCAGGGCCGGCATCCCATACTCCTTGGCCTTGAGGAGGAGCTCCTCGATCCGGCAGGTAGCATCGAGCATGCTGTATTCGGAATGGGCGTGGAGGTGGACGAAGTCGGTCATCTCCCTTGAGGTTGGGCCTCCTCGATGATGATGTATTTCTCCTCGCCTGGTGCGATCAGGCCGAGCTCCTTCCTCGCCAAGTATTCCATATATCCATTGTCGAACCGCCTGGCATAGAGCCCTTCCAGCCTCTGCCGCTCCTGGAGGAGCTCCTCCTCCAAGCGGTCGAGCCGGACCAGCTCAGCTTCCATCCGCTTGATCGCCAAAGCCCGCGAGACGAAGAGGTAGACGGCCCCCAAGACCAGCAGGGCAAGGCCGCTGAGTGCGAGGAGGGCCAAGGCCCGCTTGAGCCTGGCCCGCCTGCGAGCTGCGCTCAGGCTGATCGCGCCCATAAGCTGCTCTTTAAGGGGAGCCCGAACTCCTCCTCCAGGCGGATGAGCCGGTTGTATTTCGCGATCCGCTCAGAGCGGTTCACGCTCCCCGTCTTGATCTGACCGCAGGCGGCCCCGACCGCCAGGTCAGCAATGAAGGTATCCTCCGTCTCGCCCGAGCGATGCGAGACGATGCAGGTATAGCCTGCTCGCCAGGCGAGCTCCATCGTCTCCAATGTCTCGGTGAGGGTCCCAATCTGATTTAACTTGATGAGGATGGAGTTGGCGACCCCTTCGGCGATCCCCCGCTTGAGGAGCTTGGGATTAGTGACGAAGATGTCATCACCGACGATCTGGAGCCTCTTCCCGAGCCGGGAGGTCAGCTCAACCCAGCCCTCCCAGTCCTCCTCCGCCAGGCCGTCCTCGAGTGAGACGAGGGGGAATTCCTCGGCCCATCTCTCGTAGATCTCGATCAGGTCCTGGCTCTTGAGCCTCCTCCCCTCGAAGTTGTAGCGCCCCTTGGAGAAGAAGCTCGAGGCAGCGGCATCGATCGCCAGATAGACATCCTTGCCGGGCTCCCAACCACTCTGGGCGATCGCCTCGACTAGGAGCCTTAAGGCAGCCTCATTGTCCTTTAGGTTCGGGGCGAAGCCACCCTCATCGCCCACGCTGGTGGAGAGGCCCCGCTCCTTCAGGATCTTCTTCAAGGTCTGGAAGACCTCGGCGGCCATCCTGATCGCTTCGGCGAAGGTCGTTGCCCCCAAGGGGACGATCATGAACTCTTGGATCTCCAAGTTATTGTCGGCATGGACGCCCCCATTGAGGATGTTCAGCATCGGCATGGGGAGCCCGACCGGGCGGACCCCCGCCAGATACCTGAAGAGCGGGAGCCCTAGAGAATCAGCAGCAGCCCGGGCCACGGCTAGCGAGACCCCTAAGATCGCGTTCGCCCCGAGGTAGCTCTTATTCTCCGTCCCATCGAGCTCGATCAGCCGGCGATCGATCTCTGCCTGCTCCACCGCTGGCAGGCCAATGATCTCCGGGGCGATCGTCTCGTTCACATTCGCCACGGCCTTGAGGACCCCCTTCCCCCCGAACCGCTCGCCCCCATCCCGAAGCTCTAGAGCCTCATGCTTCCCTGTTGAGGCCCCGGAAGGGACCGCGGCCCGCCCGAATGAGCCGTCACTTAGGAAGACATCGACCTCGACCGTCGGGTTCCCCCGCGAGTCGAGGATCTCCCGAGCATGGACCTCGTCGATCTCCGTCCAGAAGTCGTAAGCCTCTCTCAAGGCGGACCTCCTTTAAATAAGATCGTTTCCAAAGCAAAGTATACCCCGGCCCGCGCGGGAGGGACAAGCGACTCCGTCACTCGCCGGAGTGAGAGAGGCGGGGCCTGACCTGACCCGGCTTAGAACCGCCCGGCTAGCCCGTAGAGCCAGCCGATGAGGAACCTCTGGATCAAGTAGAGGAGGAGGATGGCGATCATGGGGGAGAAGTCAAGCCCCGTAGGAGGGAAGAGCCGATAGAGCAAGCGGCGGATGGGGAGGAGGAACGGCTCCGTCAGGAGATAGAGGGCCTGGACCAGGCGGTTCCCTGGGCTTAATGGGAGCCAGGAGACGATAGCTCGGACGATGATCAGGCCATACAAGGCCCAAATAGCGATCTCCAGGACCTTAGCTGTGGCGAAGAGCAGCTCTCTGACAGACATGCTCCCAGTTTATAGGCTGCCAGGGAACTTGGGCAAGGCAAACGGCCGAGCTCGCTGGAGCCCCTTAGAGAAATAGGCCCTCAGCTCAGCCCTCGCTCGCATGGCCCTAATTGTTCCAGCAGCGCAGGCGGCTCGAGGTCTTCTAGCCGTCCATAGCGGGCTTCGATTTGAGCAGTACCATCCCCAGTGCCCCCAAGGAGAGCCCCATGACGATCATGAAGGCCCCGCTGGCGATGGCTAAGGTGGTGACCCCGAAGCCCAGGACTGCCAAATAGAGGTAGTTCTCCATGTTCATCGCCTGGGCATAGAGGAGATGCCGCGGGTTGGTCGGATCGAACCTTCCCCCGCCGAGCAGCTCTTGATAGCTCGAGGCGATCGCCCGCCGGTCGCTCCTAATGATGTCCCCGGCCCGCTGAGCCTCAGCGGCGGAGTCGACTACCTCACCCTTGGCCACTAACTCCTCCTCGAGCCCGAGGGTCACGCCCTCCAGGCGCATCGCCTCTTTCATCCAGTGAGCCTTGGTGAGGCCCTGGAAGATGAAGGCCGCCCCCATGGCTATCCCGATCAGGCCCCCCACAACCGCCAGAAGTGCCCCATGGCGCCTCAGCCCCATCATGGCCGCTGACCTCCTTCCCCCTTCGCAAGACGGGGGCAAAAGTTAGCTAGCCTAAGTATAACGCCAAAAGCCCCCCTCTGCAATAGTTCTAGGGTGCGGCCTGCCTTGACTCCCCCGCTCCGATTCGGTATATTATCCCTGGCAGATCACGGGTGAGAGATAAAACGAGATTAATGGGGATTATTCAGGCTCTGGCGAGCGCTCCCCGTGATGCCTCCCGCAATTAGCTGATCCCTCGGCCATGGGGGCTTCACGGCTGGAGCGCCCGTGGCCGCCTTTACCTGTGAGCCTGTCCAAGGTTGCGCTGCATGGAGGGGCAACTATGGAGGGCTTAGCGCTGGATGTTCAGGATGTGACCAAGACCTTCCCCGTCGCAGGTCTCTTCGGCCTTCTCCGGCCAAAGGGGCCGAGTGAGCAGATCATTGCCTTGGCGGGGGTCAGCCTGGCCGTCCCCCGAGGTGAGATCCTCGGCCTACTCGGGCCCAACGGCTCGGGGAAGTCGACCCTCGTCCGCTTGATCGCTACCCTCCTCATCCCCGATTCCGGGAGGATCCTGGTCTTCGGCCACGATGCCCAGCGCGAGCCGCGAGAGGTGCGGAGGCTGATCAACCGCGTCTCGGCCGACGCCGCCTTCTTCAAGGGGCTCACGGCGATGGAGAACCTCCTCTTCACCGCCCGGCTCTATGGCCTGAGCGGGAGAACAGCCCGCCGGCGCACCTTGGAGATCCTGGCCCGACTGGGGCTCGAGGGACAAAGCCTCCATCGCCCGCTGGAGCAGCTCTCTCGTGGGATGCAGCAGAAGGTCGCGATCGCCCGGGCCTTCCTCACCTCGCCGGTCCTCTTGCTCCTGGATGAGCCGACCACGGGGCTCGACCCCTACTCGCGCCGTGAGGTCCAGCAATTCATCCTCGAGGTGAGGACGGATCATGATGCCTCGGTCCTCCTCACCACCCATGCCATGGAGGAGGCCGAGCGGCTCTCCGACCGGATCGCCATCATCGCTGAGGGGAGGATCGTCGCTTGCGACACCCCCACCGGCCTGAAGGAGCGATTCAGACTGAATGGCCATCTCCCGACCCTGGAGGAGGTCTTCCTGGCCTTGACTGGCCGGGCTTTTGAGCTGGAGGAGAGATGCGGCTGCTAAGGGAGCTGAGGGCCGCTTACGCCTTCATCGAGCGGAACTTCAACCTGGTGAAGCGCTATTGGGGCTGGGAGCTCGTCTGGCTCACCTATTCTATCGTCGAGGCCCTGGCGATTACTTACCTCGGGGCCGGGATCGAGGCGATCACCGGCCAGAGGGTCGATACCGCTTACCTGATCCTCTACCTCCTGGTCGGGACGCTCGTCTGGGCCTATCTCGCGACGGTCTTCGACGGCCTGAGCGAGGCGATCTCCTGGGAGAGATGGGAGGGGACGATCGAATACACCCTCATGGCCCCGGTCTCCCGCCTCACCCATCTTTTGGGGACGACGGCCTTCACTATCGCCTATGGACTGGTGAGGACCCTCCTCATCCTCGCCGTGGTGGCCCTCTTCTTCCAGATCGACCTGGGGCGGGCGAACCTCACCGGGGCGATCCTAGTGCTCCTAGGAGGGAGCCTCTCCTTCATCGGCTTGGGTATCTTCGCCGCGGTCTTGCCCCTGCTCTTCCCCGAACGGGGTGAGCAGATGAGCTATGCGGTCCAGGCCCTCATCCTCCTCATCTCCGGGATCTACTACCCCATCGAGGTCCTGCCCCCTTGGCTCCAGCGGCTCGCGGCCCTCTCGCCCGCGACCTATGCCCTCCAAGGGATGCGCGCGGCACTACTCGAGGGTGAGCTGATCCCCGCGCTCGCGGGCTATCTGCTCCCTCTGGTTTTGATGGGCCTAATCCTGATCCCTTGCGGGCTGATAGCCTTCAGCCTCGGCGAGAGGTATGCCAAGCGGACTGGGAAGCTGAAGCGGAGCGGCTAATTAAAGTTCGAGCTCCATCCCCTCGCGGGCCTCGAGGACCTCCAGCGGCTCACCCCGCAATCCTTGGAGAAAGAATTCCGGATGCTCGGTGTGGACCGGCAAGAGGAGCTTTGGCCTGATCTCTCTGGCCATCCAGAGGAGTTCCTCTCCCGAGGCATGACCGCTGGCATGGAGCCCCACGGGGAAGCGCGGCTCGCCGCCTTCGATGCGGAAGCCGGCGACCTCGAAGCCGAAGAACTGGAGCCAATTCCAGAGCCGGGCCATATCGATCTTCTGCTCCTCGGTGTAGCTCTCGCTTGAGGAGTAAATGTAGAGCCCACCGCGCGGCTCAAGGTCGAGGAGATGCTTCAAATCCCAGTAGCTGAAGGCCAGGATGAATGAGCCGGGCTCGCGCTGGACCTCCTCGAGCCGGACGAGCCTCCTTGCATAGCGTTCGCGGAGCCGCTCCTCCCAGGGCCGGGGCTCGACCTTCACCTCATCGAAGAGCCCCAGGCTCGGCTGCGAGAGCAGGGCCTGCTCCGGCGCAGCCGCGGCGATCGCCTCGAGAAGGTAGGCGTCCTTGGCCAGAACAAGCAGCCTCCGGCCTGTCTCCTCAGCGATCCTCAAGAAGACCTGGAGCCGGTCGATGTTCCTCGGCCCGAAGTCCGCGACCACCAGCTCGTCCCGATGTTGGCGGACCAGCCTCAGAGCATTCTCATAGACCTCAGCCTCGCTTATCTGGGGCCCTTCGGCCCCGGCCCGAGTCCCCTCGATGATCAAGAGATACGGTCGGAGCCCCTGCGCGGCGGCCACAAACTCGGAGGTCAATCTGCCTCGCTCGCCCCCGAACCGCAGGTCACCGGTGTAGACGGCCCAGCCGCGGTCGGTCTCGATGGCATAGGCCGAGGCGCCGGGGATCGAGTGGTCGACTGGGAAGGCTTTATAACTGAGGCTTCCGATCCGGCCGTTCGCTTCCCGGACCGGTTGGGGGATGAGCCCTCGGCCGCGGGGATTCGGCGGAGCGGAGAGGAACCTCTGCACCGACACGCTTGCCCCATCGGTGATAGCCCAGTTCCTCCCGAAGTAGGCACCCCGCCGCCAATCGGCCCCCTGGAGGGCCCGAGGGTCCTCTTCCCGCGGATGGCGGGGGTTGATGTAGGCTAGCTCGCTGTAGTAATCGAGCTGGCCGCTCTCTTGGACTGCCTTCATCACCGCCGCGCTCAGGGCCGAGGTGTGGACCGGGATCTCGGGCCGCAAGAGCCCCAATAGGCCACAGTGATCGAGGTGGGCATGCGAGATAAAGACCCCGTCCACCTGGAGCTCGTGAAGGTCCGGGCAATATCCCTGAGGGAAGAGGTCCGGGCGGTAGAGCCCAGCCACCTTCGGGGCGAGCCCGAGCTTTAAGAGGTCGAGGAGCCCGCGCGCGGCCCGAGGCTTGATGTATTCCTCGTAGTAAAGCCCCCAGCGCTTATAGTTGATCCCGAAGTCCAGGAGGAGCCCGGTCCCGCGGGATTCGAGATAAAGCTTCGTCCCCCCAATCGCCTCCGCCCCGTCGAGGATGATCAGCCTCATCGTTGGGGATCTTAGCTCCCAGGGGGATGAGGAGCAAAGGGCACTTGGCCTGGGGCCGGCCCGCTCTGCTAGAATCAGGAGCAGAAGACAAGAGCAAAGGAGAGTGAGACGCCTACGATGCTAGAGCTAGAGCCGAAGGTTCGTGTCGCCATTGCCAAGAGCCGGGCTGACTACACCGAGATCCGGCTCGAGCGGGAGCAGCGGACCCAGGTCCTCTTCCAGAGGGACCGATTGGAGAACATCGAGGCCTCGACCGAGGTCGGAGGGCTCGTCCGCTGCCTCGTCGACGGTGGCTGGGGGATCGCCGTCTTCAATTCGCTGAGCGGGCTGGAGAAGAAGGTCGAGGAGGCCTACCGGATCGCCAGGGCCGTGAGTGCCAAAATAGGGGAGCGGAGCTCACTCGCCCCGCTCGAGCCGGTCGAGGACGAGGTCCGCGTCCGGCTGGGGAAGGACTTCCGAGGGATTCCCCTGGCGAAGAAGAAGGAGTTGGTGGAACGCTACAACAAGATCATGCTCTCCAAGCCGAAGGTGGTCTCGACCACTACGCGCTACACCGACTCCTTCAAGGAGTGGCTCTTCGCCAACTCCGAGGGGACCCTCATCTTCGAGGAGCGGCCGGATATCACCCTGTTATTGGCGGCCACGGCCCGGGAAGATGATAACATTCAGCGGGCCTTCGAGTCGATCGGAGAGGCCCGGGGATTCGAGCTGGTCGAGGGCCTGGAGGGGAAGGCCGAAGAGGTGGCAAATCGGGCTGTGGCCCTCCTCTCGGCCAAGCCGGTCAAAGGCGGCCAATACACCGTGATCTTGGACCAGGACCTCGCGGGGGTCTTCATTCATGAGGCCTTCGGTCACCTCTGTGAGGCCGACTTCACCTACAAGAACGAGCGGATGAGGGAGCTCCTCCAGCCGGGAAGGGAGTTCGGAGTAAAAGAGCTGAATGTCATCGAGGACGGCTATCTCCCCGGGCTAAGGGGGAACTACCGCTACGACGATGAGGGTGTCCCACGGCGCCGGATGTATCTGATCAAGAATGGTGTACTCCAGGGGCTGATGCACTCTCGAGAGACCGCGGCTAAGCTCGGGGCGCTCCCGACGGGGAATGCCCGGGCCATCTCCTACCGGTTCGAGCCGATCGTCCGGATGAGGAACACCTACATCGATAAGGGCTCTCATACCTTTGAGGAGATGATCCGCGGGATCGATCATGGGATCTACGCCAAGTCGGCCTTCGGTGGCCAGACGGAGTTCGAGCAGTTCACCTTCAGCGCCGCCTATGCTTACGAGATCGAGCACGGCGAGTTGGGAGCGATGCTCCGGGATGTAGTCCTCACGGGGAATGTCTTCCAGATCTTGAGGGACATCGATATGATCGGGAATGATCTCCAGATTAAGGGCGGGGCCGGCGGCTGCGGGAAGGGGGGCCAGATGCCTCTCCCGGTCACCGACGGCGCGCCTCATATGCGTGTCCAGAATGTGACGATCGGAGGGAGGGCCTGATGCTAGAGAAGCTGCGAGGCAAGGTTGAAGGGGCCGAGCTATACGAGATCAGGGGCTGGGAGACACCGGTCCGGTTCCACGCGGGCGAGCTGGAGTCGGCCAAGAGCGTCGAGTATGCAGGGCGGGCCCTGCGGGTCGTCAAGGGCGGGAGGCTGGGCTACTCCACCACGACCGATCTGAAGGATCCAGAGTCGTTGATCGAGAGTGCTCTCGCCTCGGCCCAGTTCGGGGACCCCGCCCCATTCCGCTTCGCCGCGAAAGTTGAGCCGCCAAAGGTCGAGTGCTTCGATCCGGAGGTGGAGCGGGTCGAGATCGGACGGCTGATCACCATGGGTGAGGAGATCATTGATCGGATCAGATCATACAATCCGGACTTGCACATCGAGGTGAGCCTCAGCCGTGGGGCGGAGGAATTCCTCCTCCAGACTACGGAGGGGCAGGAGCTCCAGGAGCGGGCGACTGGCTTTGCTCTCTCAGTGATGGCTCAGCGGACGGCGGAGGGGGATATCCTGGTCATCTACGACGAGGCGGCCTCGCGAGCCTTAAAGGGGATCGACCACCTCCAGCGCGCTGACTCCTTGATCGAGCGGCTACGGTGGTGCGAGCGGCTCGCGAAGGTCGAGACGAAAGCCATGCCGGTCCTATTCACCCCCCGCGGGGCCGTAGTCCTGCTCCTCCCCTTGATTGTAGGACTGAGCGGGAAGAGCGTCTTCTTCGGGATCTCCCCTCTGGCGGGGAAGCTCGGGGAGGTGGCCTTCGATCCCCGGCTCACCCTCACCGACGATGGGACGATCCCCTTCGCTCCCCGCTCGAGTCGCTTCGATGATGAGGGGGTCCCCACCTCGAAGAAGATCCTGATCGACCGAGGGAAGGTCCATCAATTCTTGTATGACCTGAAGACGGCCGGGCTGGCCAAGACGGAGTCCACAGGGAACGGCTTCAAGGTCGGCTTCCTCGGTGGCCGGGACTTCAAGACCCCCCCGGATGTCGCCCCCGCGACCTGGACAGTCAGCCCGGGCCGGAAGGGCTTTACAGAGATGATCGCTGATCTCAAGGAGGGGCTGATCGTCGACCAGGTGATCGGACTCGGTCAGGGGAACATCGCCTCTGGGGAGTTCTCCAACAATGTGGCCATAGGGTTCTATGTCCGGAACGGCGAGGTCCTCGGAAGGGTGAAGAACACCATGATCGCGGGGAATAGCTATGAGCTGCTCAAGGGGGAGCTCATCGAGCTAGGGCGTGAGCTCGAGTGGGCCTACGGCCTCCTTCGGGCCCCGGCGATCCTCGTGGATGGGGTAGGGGTCACAAGCCAATGAGCAAGCGGCTCCTCAGCGCCGGCCTGATCTTAGCGGTCCTCCTCAGCCTCCTGGTCCTAGCTGAGGCCGGGGCGCTGGACGATTGGCTCGCTTTCGAGACCGCCGACTTAGCAGTCCACTTCCTGAGGGAGGACGAGCTCCCCCAGCTTAAGGGAGTGGACGGGATAGGTCTCTACCTTCGGAGCTTGCAGAGCGCGACCGCGGAGCTAGAGGGGCTCTTCCGGAGTGCGGAGGCCTTCCTCCGGCTAGACTACGATCCCGGGGCTCAAGGGACGATTTACCTCTTCATCTATCCCTCGTTGGAAGAGTATCAGGAGGCCACGGGCTGCCTCATCTGCTCCGCGAATGTCGGGGGCCTCCTCACAGAACTCTATAATAGAGAGGTCGAGGACCTAATTCGCGCGGGGAAGGTCAACCCGATCGCCGTCTATCTTACATCCGATAGCACCGAATATGTCGCATTGCATGAGTTCACTCATGTGCTCGACTTCTCTCTCATCCCGAATAGCCCGCCGAGCTTCCTCCTCGAGGGCCTCGCCACTTATGCTGGCTACCGCCTTGACGAGGTCCCCGATGAGTGGCAGCTCGGGCTGGGAGAGCAGTTCGTCAAGCTCTTCTTGGAGGAGTATGGGCCTGACCTCTTCCGGGATTACCTCACCCGCGGCGGCTACTGGAAGTTCACCTACGAGGTCGGGGTCAGCTTCATCGCCTTCCTCACTGAACGGGGCGGTTGGGAGCGCTTCCTCCAGTTCTATCAGGACCTGCGCTCCCCCTATGATAGGCGGGAGAGGCTCGAGGCGCTCTTTCAAAGCCACTACGGCACGAGCCTCGCCGAGCTGGAGGCGGAGTGGAAGCGGAAGCTGGCCGGGCTCGAGGTGACAGAGAATAGCCGCGCGGCCTACGAGTTCAAGCTCGACCAGATCCTGGCCCGCTATATCTTCCTCCGGCCGCTCCTGGCCGACCCAGAGCGGGCAGAGGAGCTATTCGAGGCGGCCCGGACCCTCCTCGAGGGCCGGTTCAACGAGGCCGCGGGCGAGGCCCTCCGGGAGTATTTGAGTGATCCGGCTAACCTCCTTGCGACCGGCGCGACCGCGGCACGGGCCCTCCGGTATGGGGAGCATCTCCGGAGCTATGTCCAGGACTACCATCGCGACAGGCCGGAGCTGATCCAAGCCTTCGAGGCGGAGTTCTCCCAGCTCAGAGGGCTCTATGAGGCGGGGGCGTTCGAGGAGTTCGCCAGGCTCTATTGGGAATTGGTCCAGACTTACGCTACCTGGAGGATCTGAAAAAGAGGAGGGGATGGGCTCCCGTCCCGCCCATCCCCTCCTCAGTCTGTGAGGGTTGACCTAATTTACCTCTGGGATCGGACCGCTAGCCCATGTCCGTGAGGGCCGGTCCCTGAGCCCGAGCCAGGGCCGAAGCCGGTCCCATCCCGTGGCCCGTTGTGATCGTTCCCAGTCCCATCGCCCGGGCCATAGCCTCGCCCGTGACCCTGCCCAGCGAGGGTTGCTTGAGCACCCAGTGCCAACAGGCCTACGACGATCAACCCGATGACCAACAGCATTCTCCTTCTTTTGGCCAACTGCTTCACGCTCCTTTCGCCCCTAGCTTACCGAGCCGATGTGAACCCAGGGTGAACAAGGGCTGAAGATTTTGTGGAACCGAGGGGCAGGCAAGCGAGCTCGGTTAAGCCTTCGGCAAGGTGAAGCTGACCTTCGTCCCTTTTCCGGGCTCGGACTCGGCCCAGATCCGCCCGCCGTGAGCTTCCACTAACTGCTTGGCGATCGCCAGCCCTAGCCCTGCCCCGCCATGCCGCCGGGCGCGGGATTGCTCCCCGCGGTAGAACCGCTCAAAGATGTGAGGGAGATCCTCCGGAGATATGCCCTTGCCGGTGTCGGCCACGCTCACTAAGACCTCTTCCGGCCGGTCCTCTACGACCAGGGTGATCCTCCCTCTCTCTGGGGTGTAGCGTTCGGCGTTGCTCAAGAGGTTATGCAAGACCTGTTCGATCCGATCGGAGTCCAGCTCCAGCTTCGGCAGGGAGGCGGGGAGCTCAAGCCGGAGCTCGAGCCCTCGCTCCGCCAGCCTCCCGCGGACTCGCCCGGCCAGCCGCTCGATCAGCTTTCCAAGGTCGGTCGGCCCCCGCTCGAGCCGGAGCTCGCCGGCCTCGGCCAGTGCTAACTCATGGAGATCCTCCACCAGCCGATCAAGCAGCTTGGCCTCCTCCTCAAGCTCGACCAGCTTCTCCGGAGTGGGGGAGAAGATCCCGTCCCGGAGAGCCTCCAGTTCCCCGCGGATTACCGTGAGCGGGGTCCGCAGCTCATGGGAGATGTCGGCGATCATCCTCCGACGAAGCTCTTCGGACTTCTTAAGGCTCGCGGCCATCCGGTTGAAAGATTCTCCGAGCTGGCCGAACTCGTCCCGGGATTTGATCTGAACCCGCCGTTCGCGGTCTCCGGCGGCGATCCGCTCGGTCGCCGCTGCCAGCTCCTTCAATGGCGTGGTCAATTGGCGGAGGAGGAGCGCCCCCAGTGCGAGCGCAGCTGCGAGGGCCACGAGCCCCCCGAGGAGGAGGGAGCGGTTGACCGAGCTCAGAAAGCCCTGCTCGATCGGCTCGAGGACCTGGCTTACGACCGGCCCGGAGAGGAGGAGTCCGACTTTTCGCCCCTCCACATCGAGCGGGAGACCCTCCTGGACCAACCCCTTTGGGAGCTGCTGGCCGAGGAGGCGCGGGTCCGGCGCGGCCAGGACCCGCCCATCCGGCCCGAGGAGGACGAGCCGCTGGCGCCAAGCCTGCCCCCTCCCCGGTAGTAGCGGGAGGGGGCTCTGAGCGAGGAATTCCCGCACACCCTCCCAGCCCCCGTGCTCGCGATAGTAGTCGATCAGGGTGTTCCGGAGGGCCTCGAGGCGGAGGGCCTCCTCGCGGATGACATAGAGGCGGAACTGCTCGGCGGTAGAGTAGTGAGCGATCAGGTAGACGGCCGAGATGGCCACCAAGATCACCAAGATGAGGGAGCCGAAGAGCTTGAGCCGGAAGGACACTTAGCCCTCCTTATGGAAGCGATAACCGATCCCGTGGACCGTCTGGATGTAGCGAGGGTGCTCTGGGTCCGGTTCCACCTTCTTCCGGAGGTTCTTGATGTGGGTGTCGACGGTCCGGGCCAGCCCTTCGCTGGGGTAGCGGTTGATCGCCTCGAGGAGCTGGAGCCGCGTGAAGGCCCGCCCGGGGTGGCGGGCCAGAGCGGCTAAAAGGTCGAACTCCGTAGGGGTGAGCTCGACCGGCTTACCTACGACCTCGACCTGGCGGGCCTCGAGATCTATCACCAGTTCACCCCGCTCGAGCCGCTGGGGCGGGGCAAGCCCGCCCTCGGCCCGGCGGAGGACCGCTCGGACCCGGGCCACAAGCTCCCTCAAGCTGAAGGGCTTGGTGATATAATCGTCGGCCCCGAGCTCTAGGCCGGCCACACGATCAGCCTCCTCCGTCCGCGCGGTGAGCATGATCAGCGGGACATCGGACTCCTGGCGGATCTGCCGGGCGATATCGAGCCCATCGACCTCCGGGAGCATCAGGTCCAGAATCACGAGAGAAGGGCGCTCGCGATGGAACAGCTCCAGCCCGCTCTTGCCATCGTAGGCCGAGAGGACACGGTAGCCCGCCCTCTCCAAGTAGGCCCGGACGAGCGTGACGATCCGCTCCTCGTCCTCGATGACCAGGATCTTTCCCAGCCCTTCCATCGTCTCCCCCTCGAGCAAGAGGGGCGAGGCCTAAGCCCCGCCCCTTACCTTACTAGGAGCTACTTCTCTTTCTCCTCGGGCTGGGGTGTGACCTCAGGGAGAGGCAGTTGGAACCACGGCCAAGGCTGGGGCCAGACCGGCTGGGACCGGAGTGGGACGGGCATATAGTAATAGTTAGGGTAGCAGTAGCAGACGCAGTTGCAGGGGGAGGGCCAGTAATAGTAAGGGGGCGTGTAGCTCGGGAGCTGCGGCTGCTGCGGAGTAGGACTGACGAGCTTCTTCTCCGTCTGGGCTTGGGCCTGAGCTTTTGCTCGGAGGCGAAGCCGCTCCTGCAGCCCCTGGACCACCCCCTTCTTAGTCAGCCTCAGCAACTGCTGAGGCTCGGCCTGGGCCAATCGCTCCTTCAGCTCGTTTGCCCAATTGTCCACCCGCTCCTTCAGCTCCTCGGCCCACTGGTCCACCCACTCCTCCGCTAACTCCTTCCTCGTCTCTTTGAGTGCCTGCTCCAGCCGATCGACCGTGATGCCGAGCTTCCCCGCCAGCGCCTCGAGGAAGGACTCCGGCTTCGGCGCCTCCTGCTCCTCCAGGGTGGTGCTCCCACTCTGGCTCTGGGGCGCGAGGGGCTGAACCGGCTCATCGGCCCGGAGGCCCATCCCCGACAGCCCGACCAGCAGCCCAGAGAGCAGAATCACCACCCCTACTACCAAGGCTATACGCTTGTGCATCATCCCCTCCTTTCGCCATTATTATACCCGAGATTGTGGAGGAAATATGGAGCTTTGGTAGGGCAATTGTGGAATCCGCGAAGGCCCCCTTCAACAAGGGCAAGGGGATCAGCGCCGGGCTGGCTTCGGGCTTGAAAGGGGATCGGTGCCGCGTTAGCTAGATGATGACCTCCTTGTGTCGATGGAGGTGGCAGTCAAGGTTGATCGCCAGGGGCAATTCGGCGATATGGGTGGGGAAGAATTCGATCCGGACATCCATCGCGGTGTTGATCCCCCCGAGGCCCTGGGGGCCGACCCCGGTCCGATTGATTGCCTCGAGGAGCTCCTCCTCCAGCTTGGCATAGCGCGGGTCAGGATTCCGCTGGCCCATCTTCCGCATCAGGGCCTTCTTCGCCAAGAGGGCCGCCAGCTCCAGGTCGCCTCCGATCCCGATCCCGACGACGATCGGTGGACAGGGGTTCGGCCCGGCCCGCTCGACGAACTCCACGACCTCGCGCTTCACCCCAGCGAGGCCCGCGGCGGGGGTGAGCATCTTCACAGTGCTCATGTTCTCGCTCCCCGCCCCCTTGGCCGCCACGATCAGCCTCATCCTATCCCCGGGGATGAGGTCGAAGTGGATGATCGCTGGGGTATTGTCCTGGGTATTCTTCCGCTCGAAGAGCGGCTCAGCCACGACCGACTTTCTTAAGTAGCCTTCCTGATAGGCCTGCCGGACCGCCTCATTGATGGCCGCCCTGATGTCGCCCCGGAGATGGACCTCCTGGCCTATCTCGGCGAAGATCACGACCATCCCCGTGTCCTGGCACATCGCCAGCCGCTCCTTGGCCGCGATCTCGCGGTTCCGGAGGATATCCTCCATCGCCGCTCGCCCGGCCTCGGAGACCTCCGTTTCCAAAGCCTTCCGGAGCCGCGCCATCGTCTCCGGCGGGGTCTTGTAGTTGATCTCCAGCAAGGCCTCTTTGACCGGCCCGATCAAGGCCTTCGCCTCGAGCTCCCTCATCATAGCACCGGCTCCTTTCGGTATCTCTTGATTCCCTCCTCGTAGATGTCGCCGCCGTAGATGTCATTAGCCACGATCACAGGGAAGTCCTCAACGATCAGCCGCTGGACCGCCTCGGCCCCGAGGTCCTCATAAGCGATGAGGTCGGCCCGCTTGATCCGCTTGGCCACGAGGGCCGCAGCCCCGCCAGTGGAGATGAAGTAGATGGCCTTATACTTCTTGATCGCCTCACGGACCTCCTTCCCGCGGTTCCCCTTCCCGATCATCCCCTTCAGGCCCAGCTCTAAGAGCTTGGGGGTGTAGGGGTCCATCCGGTAGCTCGTCGTCGGTCCGGCCGGGCCGATCGGCATCCCCGGCTTAGCCGGGGCCGGCCCGACATAGTAGATGACCGCCCCTTCGAGGGGGAATGGCGGCCCCTCCCCACGCTCTAGCTGCTCGACCAGCCGCTTGTGGGCCGCGTCCCGCCCGGTGTAGATCTCGCCATTCAGCAGGACCTTATCCCCGATGCGCAGCCGCGCGATCTCCTCCTCGCGCAAGGGCGTCCTCAGTCTGATCGCCTCGGGCATAGCCCCTCCTTTCGTCTTCCTAATCGTAGAGGAGCCTTTTGCAGGAGGCCATGACTTTTGTCATCCTCCTGGCTGACCAGGCCAGCCACGCCGAAGGTGATCCCGGTTATGTTCAATCGAGGCGGGCACAGGTTATAATAAGCCAAATGAAGCTCAGGCTGGTGGTGATGCTAGTCCTCATCCTATTGGGCCTCGTGCCCCTCACTCCCCCCGCCACTTCCGCTCCGCTGCGGCAGTTCATCGTCGTGATCGACGCCGGCCATGGCGGACGGGACACCGGCGGGGTCGGCTGGCTGGGGGTCAAGGAGAAGGATATCGTCCTCTCGATCGCAAGGTTGGTCGAGCTGGAAGCGATGGGCGAGCCCCAACTGCGCATCGTCCTCACCCGGCGGACCGATGTCTACATCCCCTTAGAGGAGCGGACGGCCCTGGCCAACCGGCTCGGTGCGGCCCTCTATGTGAGCATCCATACTAATATCCACAGCGACTGGCGGGTCAAGGGGATCGAGACCATCCTCCCTGACACCTGGAAGGGGCAGAACTGGAAGAGCTCTCTCCTCGCCCAGACCCTGCAAGGCGCCCTGATCGCCCAGCTCGGCTCGCCGGACCGCGGGGTGAAGTATCAGCGGCTCTACCTCCGCTGGGCCGAGGTCCCGGCAGCACTGGTCGAGGTCGGCTTCCTCTCCAATCCCGAGGAGGCCCTCAAGCTCCAGAGCTTCGCCTATCAGGACCGGATCGCCCGCGCGATCCTCGCGGGGATCAAGGACTTCCTCAGCCTGCCCTAAGCTCTCTGTCCCCTATCTGCTAGAATCCGAAGGTCGGGGATGAAGATCATCTATAGCGAGAGGTGCCTGGAGTTCGTAGAGCCAGGCCATCCGGAGAGCCCGGAGCGGGTCCGCCGGGCCGCGGAATACCTTCGAGAGAGATATGAGTTCCTCGAGCCGGAGCCGGCGAGCGAGGCGGACCTCCTGCTCGTCCACACTCCCCGGCTGATCAAGAGCGTGAAAGAGCTGGCATTCTTCGACTACGATTCCCCGGCCTATCCAGGGATCTACGACTATGCCCGGCTCGCCATCGGCGGGGCGATCCTCGCCTCCCAGGTCGGGGGCCTCTCCCTGATGCGCCCGCCGGGCCATCATGCCGGGCGGGACTTCCTCGGCGGCTTCTGCTACTTCAATAACCTGGCCGTCGCGGTCCGGAAGGCCGGGAAGAAGACCCTGATCCTGGACATCGACGGCCACCACGGGAACGGGACCCAAGATATATTCCTCGGCGATCCCAAGGTGGTCTATGTCTCGCTCCACCGCTCGCCGCTCTATCCCGGGACGGGGCTCAGCTCGGTCGGGAATTGCCTTAACTTCCCCCTCCCCGCTTACTGCGGCGACAGGATCTACTTAGAGGCACTGGATGAAGCGCTCCATCAAGCCCTCAGCCGGGGCTTCCAGCCGGAGCAGCTCGCCCTCTCGGTCGGGCTCGATGGGTATAAAGATGATCCTCTGGCCTCGCTCGGCCTCTCCACCTCGGCCTACCGCGAGATCGGGCGGCGGCTCGCTGGACTCAAGCTCCCGGCCTTCGCGGTCCTCGAAGGGGGCTACGTCCCGGAGATGCTCGGGCCGAACCTTGAGGCCCTCCTCGAGGGGCTCCGACTCGCTTGACTGATCGATTTGCCTCCTCCCTGCGAGTTTCGCTAGACTGGCCCCCAAGCGAAACGAAAGGAGTCCCTGCGATGGAGATCAAGGACTGGTTAAAGGAGGCCTTGGCGAACTTGCGGCGGGCCGGGGCGGAGTATGCCGATGCCCGCTATCTCGACCGCGTGACCGAGAGCATCACGGTCCGGAACGAGCAGGTGGCAGCCCTCTCTCGGAATCAGGACCGAGGCTTCGGGATCCGGGTCCTCTACCGCGGCTCCTGGGGATTCGCGGCTTCCGCGGAGCTGGCCGAGCCTGAGGTCGAGGCCGTGGCCAAGCGGGCCTTGGAGGTCGCCAAGGCGAGCTACCTGACCCAGCGGAGGCCGGTCCGGCTCGACGACTCCTCGCCGTATGTGGACACCTACAGGACTGCTTTCGAGGTCGATCCGTTCGCCGTTCCCTTGGACGAGAAGCTGGAGTTACTCTTCTCGGCCTTGAAGATCCTCCGCTTTGACCCGCGGGTCCGCATGGCCGAGGGGACGATGCGGTTCTTCAAGACCGCGAAGCTCTTCATAAGCAGCGAGGGGGCCGAGCTCAGCCAAGAGTTCCTAGAGAGTGGGGCGGGGATCCAAGCGACGGCGATCCAGAACGGCGAGGTCCAGCGCCGCTCTTATCCCAACAGCTTCGGGGGGAACTTCGCCGCTAAGGGCTATGAGTTCATTGAGTTCCTCAAGCTAGTGGAGAACGCCGAGCGGACGCGGGAGGAGGCCTTGGCCCTGCTCGCGGCCGAGCCCTGTCCGGCCAGGAAGACTGACTTGATCATCGACTCCTCCCAATTGGGGCTCCAGATCCACGAGTCCTGCGGCCATCCCAGTGAGCTGGACCGGGCACTGGGGATGGAGATCAGCTATGCCGGGGGGAGCTTCCTCACCCCCGATAAGCTGGGAAAGTTCCGCTACGGCTCGGAGATCGTGAACATCTACGCCGACGCCACGATCCCCAGCTCGATCGGCTCCTTCGGCTACGACGATGAGGGCGTGAAGGCCCAGCGGTATCCTCTCATCGAGGCGGGCCTCTTCGTCAACTACCTCACCTCGAGGGAGACCGCCCCGCTGCTGGGGAAGAGGAGCGGCGGGGCGATGCGGGCCGCGAGCTGGAGCCATATCCCCTTGATCAGGATGGTCAACATCAACCTCGAGCCGGGGGAGGAGGAGCTCTCGCTCGAGGACCTCATCGCCGACACTGAGGACGGGATCTTCGTCTCCACCAACCGGTCCTGGTCGATCGATGACCTGCGGCTGAACTTCCAGTTCGGCTGCGAGCTTGCCTGGGAGATCAAGCACGGAAAGAGAGTTAGGTTACTGAAGAATCCGCTCTACACCGGGATCACGCCCCAGTTTTGGGGCTCCTGCGACGCGATCTGCGGGAAGAGCGAGTGGAGGCTCTGGGGGCTCCCCAACTGCGGGAAGGGCGAGCCGCCCCAGGTGATGCATGTGGCCCACGGCGCAGCTCCGGCCAGGTTCAGGGATGTCGAGGTAGGGGTGAGAAGATGATCGGTAGGGAGCGAATCTTGGAGAGCTTGAAGCGCCTTCTGAAGCGATTGCCGGGGGAGCAGCTTGAGCTGGTCTACACCGGCGGGCGGAGTGACCTCACTCGGTATACCCGCTCGGAGATCCATCAGAATGTCTCGGTCGAGAATATGCAGGTCTACATCCGTGTCTCTTTAGGGAAGCGGCTCGGCGTGGTCACGGTCAATACCTTGGAAGAGGGCCCCTTGCTGGAAGCGGCAAAGCAGGCGGTCGAGCTGGCCCGGCGCCAGCCGGAGAACCCTTATTTCGAGGGCTTCCCTGAGCCAGCGAAGTATGAGGAGACTACAACATACTTCGAGGCGACGGCGGAGTTCACCCACCGGGAGCGGGCCGAGGTGGTGAAGAGGATCTTCAGGGAGGCGGAGAAGCTAGGGTTCGAGGTCTCCGGGGCCTTCTCGACGAGCGCCGGGGAGATCGCGGTCTTGAACTCCAATGGCCTCGAGGCCTATCAGCCCTTGACCGGGGCGGAGATCTCCCTCGTCCCGGTCTCCTCTGAGGGGATGGGCTATGCCGGTGCCTTCTCCCACGATGTAACGCAGATCGGGTTCGAGAGGCTCGCGGCTAGGGCCCTCGAGCGCTGCTCTCTCAATAAGGCCCAGAAAGAGATCCCTCTGGGGCAATATGATGTGATCCTCGAGCCAGGCTGCTTGGCTGAGGTGATGAATTGGCTCAGCCTGATCGCCTTCCGGGCCCAGGCCTTCATCGAGGGGACAAGCTTCCTCGCCGGGAGGCTGGGCGAGCGCTCGATGGGGGAGAATATCACGATCTACGATAGCATCCATGAGCCGGAGGCCGAGGGGCTCCCCTTCGATTTCCAGGGCTTCCCCAAGCAGAGGGTCACACTCATCGAGCGGGGGATCAACCGCGGGGTGGTCTTCGACCTGATGAGCGCCAACCAAGCTAAAGCTAAGCCGACCGGCCATGCCGGCCCGCCGGACAGCCCCTACGGCCCGATGCCGTGGAACATCTGCCTCGAGCCGGGCGACTCCTCAGTTGAGGAGATGATCGCCTCCTGTGGGAAGGGGCTGCTCGTCACACGGTTCCACTACTTGAATGGCTTCCTCGACCCAAAGAGGGCCATGATGACCGGGATGACAAGGTATGGGACCTTCCTCATCGAGAACGGGAGGCTCAAGCAGGCTGTGAAGAACCTCCGCTGGACCGAGTCGATGCTCCGGGCCTTCTCCAATGTCCGGGCCATCTCGCGAGAGAGGGAGGTCTTCTCCTACGGCGGCGCGGCGGGCTTCGCCATCATGCCCGCGGTCTACATCGAGGACTTCACCTTCACCGGAGCCCAAAAGGAGGCGATAACCGATTAAACTCAGGGATCAGGGTTAAGATAGGAGCCCCTTGGACCGGGGCCTGAATCGCAGGAAATGGGAGGAGGGGTGAGGTGGATCTAACCGAGGTTGCCTACTGCGGCCTATATTGCGGGCTCTGCGCCAGCCGGCGGCGGATCCCCCAGCAGGCCGCCCGTCTGCGGGAGGTGTTGGCAGCGGAGGGATATGATCGTGGTTACTTCGACATCCCCGCCTTGGAGAGGGTCTTCCCTGCGTTCTGGGAAGGGTTGAATCTGCTCGCCGAGCGGCCATGTAGCAGCTGTCGTGGCGGAGGAGGCTATCCGGCCTGCCCGATCCGCGCCTGCGCCCTAGAGCGCGAGGTCACAGTCTGCAGTGCCTGCAGGGAGTTCCCCTGCGCACGATTCGACATGCTTCACCGCTATCCCACTTGCATGGCGGACAACGAGCGGATGCAGCGGGTCGGACTCGAGCAATGGGTCACCGAACAGGAGGCCCGTGCCGCCCGGGGCTTTGCCTATACTGACATCCGTTACCCCGAGCCGAACGCGCACCAGACCAGCGGGGGTGAAGGATAGCCCTAGCGTGGTCAGAGGGCTTTCGGCTGGAGCTTGGTCTTCTTTCGCAGGGGCTTCATCGACTGGATTGGCCCTGCATCGGCGCGCGGAAGCCTGCCCTGGCCTTCTTCCAAGCGATCCTCCGCGAGCTCGGATGTATGCCGACCCAAGCAGCGATGGTCGGCGATGACTATCATGCTGACATCGTCGGAGCCAAGCGGGCCGGGCTGCGGGCGATCTGGTTCAATCCGACAGCCGCCCCTTGCCCTCTCTCCCAGCTGGTGCATGAGGCTGAAATCCGAGCGATGGCAGAGCTTCCAGCGGTATTGGAGGGGCTCGAGCGAAGTTTGAGGGGATCAATAAGGAGGAGGGATAGATCTTGGCAGCGCTGGTCGCCGTGTGTGGGCTGGATTGTAGTGAGTGCGAGATCTTCAGGGTCCCATTCGACCCGCAGGCTGCCCGGAGTGTCGCCGCTTGGTTCGAGCGGCGGAGCTGGAAGGGATCCGCAGAAGTAGCTAAGGGATCACCGCTGTGCAAAGGTTGTCGGGGCGATCGGCAGGTCCATTGGTCAGCGGACTGCGCGATCCTGAAGTGCTGCGTTGATGAGAAAGGGCTCGAGCCCTGCTCTCAATTCAATGTGGTGCCTTCCCCTGCGGGCGGCTCACCGATAGGGCGAACGGGGATGAACGCTACGCCCAGGGCCTGGCCCGTCTGAGCCAGATGAGGGAGAAGCCCTCGGGCGGAACCGGCGAATCAGCCTCGCTGAGCAGCCCCCCTTGAAGGTCGGGGCTGAAATCCAGCGCCACCTCCTAGCGATCCGCACCGGCGAGCACCCTCGCGTGGTAGACGGGGGTGCACCAGCGGCGGTAGCGCGGCTCCCGGCCACGGACGGCCGCTTGATAGAGGTGCTGGAGCTCCTTGGAGATCGGCCCGATCTTGCCCTCTCCGATCGGGCGATGATCGACCTCGATCAGCGGGACCAGCCCCACGGCGGTCCCGCAGAGGAAGGCCTCTTCGGCGATATAGAGCTCCGAACGGTCGAGCTCCCGCTCTAGGGTCTCGAGCCCCAGGTCCCGCGCCAGCTCGATGACCGTAGCCCGTGTGATCCCTTCCAGGATATCGGCGGTGACGGGCGGGGTGAGCAGGCGCCCATCGCGAACGAGGAAGAGGTTCGCCGCGCTCCCTTCGGAGAGGTGGCCATCCTCCGTGAGCATCAGGGCATCGTCGAATCCGTTGAGGTGGGCCTCGGTCTTCGCCAGAGCGGAGTTGACATAGGCCCCGATGATCTTATTCCTCGGGGGGATAGTGTTATCGCTCAGCCTGCGCCAAGAGGAGACCATCACCCTCGCCCCTTCAGGCCGATCGATATACTCCCCGAAGGGGACGGCGAAGATGGCACAGTCGCTCTCCAGGTCGTGGAGACGGACCCCGATCACCTCGCTCGACTTGTAAGCCAGCGGGCGGATATAGGCGTCCTCTTGGAAGCCCTCGCGCCGGAGGAGCTCGACGGTGATCTCGCAGAGCTGATCCATAGTATAGGGCAAATCGATCAGCAGGAGCCGGCAGTTCCGAAGGAATCTCTGGAAGTGCTCCCGGAGCCGGAAGATGTAGAGCTGTTCCTCCTCTCCATTCCAGTAGGCGCGGATCCCCTCGAAGACCCCGGTCCCATAGTTGAAGGTCGAGGTCATGATGCTGACCTTGGCCTCAGAGATAGGCACGATCTGCCCCTTAAAGAAGGCGTAGCGGTTGGCTCTGGACGCCCTCACTTTGACCTCCTCATCGGTTCAGTCTAGATTGCTCCCGCCGCGCGAGCCACGCTGAGACTCAATTTTATAACACGGGCCCCCACCCCGGCAAGTGGCCTCCTGGCTTGACCCAGATCTCTTTGGGAACTGATTCGGATCATAGGGGCAGCCCGACCTCTCAGCTAAACTCAAATCGGGGAAAGGCGATGCATGAGATCGAGTTGACCGGCGATGTCCTGGCCGCGCAGGAGCGGCTCGCGGCGGAGGTCCGGGCTAAGTTAGCGCAGTTTGGGGTTAGAGCCTTCAATGTCATGGGGGCAATCGGCTCGGGGAAGACCCTCCTCATTGAGAGGATCGTCGAGCGCTTGAAGGACAAGCTCCGGTTCGGGGCGATCGCCGGGGATGTCGCCGGGTCCGATGATTATGAGAGGTTCATCAAGCTCGGCATCCCCGCGGTCAACCTCAACACCGAGACTGAATGCCATCTCGACGCCCACCTTGTCGAGCACGCCCTAGAAGACCTCCCCTTGGAGGAGATCGATGTCCTGTTCATCGAGAATGTCGGGAACCTCGTCTGCCCTGCCGACTTCCCCCTGGGGACAGAGCGGGATATCGTCGTCATCTCCGTGACTGAGGGAGATGACATGGTCCGGAAGCACCCCAAGATCTTCGCCCAGACCGACCTAGTGATCTTGAACAAGATCGACCTCGCGGCCCTAGTCGAGGTCGAGCCCCAGAGGATCGTGGCCGATTACAAGCGGCTCAACCCTCATGGGACGATCATCTTGACTGACGCCAAGCATGGCCTGGGGATCCCCGAGGTCAGTGCCGCCCTTGGGCTCGGATAACGGGGAGAAGTTGAGCCCAGGGAGGGGATGAGCCCCGTCCCCTCCCTGGGCTCGAGCTTGAAGTAGTCACCTCAATGGGTAAAAATCTTGATAAGCTTCGGCATTGCCTCTAATCTCGTGATCGGTGAAGAGCAGGGGGTGGTAGTCGTTCGCCAGCCAGAGCGGGAGTTGATCCCCAAAGTGCTTCATCCCGGGGAGACCGCTCTCCCCGCCGGGGATCACATTGAAAGCTCGGATCCCATCGGATCTCACCTCTGCCACATACCTCCGGGATGGGCCGTGGCTGAAGATGAACTCATTGGGCTCATCGGCCCGGACATCGAACCCGGCGACATCGACGGTCTCACGCGAGCCATCTGTCGGGACCGGCGGGGCAGTGAACGGTGGCAAGATATGAGGGAAGGCCGCGCGATGGAGTTTCCCCCAGCGATAGTCCTTCAAATTTGTGGAGTGGTTGAATGTCGCCGCGAAGGGCTCACCGGCCAGTAGGTCTAGGGCCTCTCCCAAGCTCTCAAGGATCAAGAAGTCCCGGCTCTGCTCAGGGGTGAACCCCACCTCAGAGGTCAGGAAGAGAGATAGGCCGCTCTTGCCGAACCCCTGTCCTGAAGCGAAGCCATCTAAGAGGTTGAGAAGGGCCTTTACAGCGAACTGGGTCGAGGGCTTGAGTAGCTCGGGCGAGATCGAGTCCAGAGCTGCATCGATCGTCTTCCGGACGAACCGGCTCAGCCAGAGGTTGAAGATCGTTGTGGCCACGCTATCGTGGATCTCTGCTTCCGTAGGCTGGGCGAGCGCCCCGGGAGCATCTTCATAGTCGAAGCCCTCTGCGATCCCGGTGGGGGTATTGTAGCTCCAGCCTTGCAAGGAGTCGATGGCCTCTTTGATCTTCGGGTCAAAAGCGAACCGGGCCAAGCTCTGAGGTGCGTCAGGCCGCTGAGCTGCCTCATAGGCCTGGAGGATATAAGGAGTGAGCCGCCGTCCCTCGAGCTGGAGCACATCCCCTTGGAATCGCTCCAAGTCCTCGAGCGAGATCTTCCTCTCCAGAGCTCCGCGGACCAGCTCGGTGATCCTCCCCGCGCGGAAGCCCATATCATAAGTATAGTTCAGGTAGAAGATCCCGCCACCCGGACGGAGCTGGTTAAGAGGGTTATTGTCCAGCGTATTTCCGATCGGGTCGTTGTTGGCATTGACGATAAAGCCCGCTGGAGGATTGATGATCTGGGGCATCTCCTCGAATGGGAGAACTTTGTAGGGGGTGGCCTGATCCGCCGGGAGATCGGGCTCCGGGAGCCACTGGTGGCGATAGGTCCCGGTCCCATCCCGAATGAACCAAGGCGGGATCGCCCCGTCGATCAAGCCCTGCTCCAGGTCCTCCCTCAGGGGGAGCTCGCCGCTGGTGAAGTAGGCGATGTTCCCCTCGACATCGGCGTAGGCCCAGTTCTGGGAGCCGAAGTCGAAGTATTTCAACCCCTCCTTGAACTCATCGAGGTTCCTCGCCCGGTTCCAGATCCGGAAGGTCTCGAGCTCCCTCGTGGCATAGAACCCGGTGTATTGGACTGCGAGGGCCGTCTCGCTCGCCAAGTCCAAGTTGATGATCGGCCCATGGCGAGGGACGATCAGGGTCGCCTGAGGGACTCCTGCGGCCGGGGGGACGGGGACGATATTATCGAGCTGGCCGTCCCCGAGGAGGTTCACCTTGAAGGTCTCAGGGATCATCTGGATCGGCTCGAGCTGGCCGCGGAAGTAGGTGTAGAGCCGGCCATCCTGCTGGATGATTTTCTCCTGGAAGGTGTCGGTCACATCCATGGGGTTTGAGGTGGCTCCCCAGACGATCCGCTCATTATGGCCTAGGATGACCTGCGGGATCCCGGGGAAGCCGACCCCGATGACATTAAGCTCCCCTTCCACAATTTGGTGGATCTCATACCAGACGGGAGGGGTAGTCAAGTCCAGGTGGGGATCGTTAGCCAGGAGGGGATAGCCACTAGTTGTATTCCTCCCGGCGATGATGAACCAGTTGCTCCCATACCTCTTATTCAGGACTGGCTTGAAGAAGGCCAGCCCCTTGACCCGGTCGTAGTAGTCCGCGGCGAGGGCCAGACTTCGGGGGTCGAGGAAGGCTAGGGAGTTCGCCAGCTCCTCTTCGCTTGCTTGATAGCCCGGCCCGGAGAGGGCGAGCTTTCCCGCTACGCCCTGGGCATCAGGGACCGCGGCCGCCGGATCGGCAGGGGCGCTCCGGAAGAGGTCCTCATGGAAGAGGGCATTCGCGACCAATCCGCCGAAGGCATCCTTATAGGCGAGGAAGATCAGGGTATTCTCGACATCGAGGTCGAAGGATAACTGGAAGCAGATGGCCTTCCCGATCACCAGGCTATCGAGGGGCGTCCAGGGCTCGACCTGGGAGATCTCCAGGGCCGCATACTCCGGTGGGAGCTTCCCCTCCGAGGTTGCCTCCGTGATGTAATAGTTGACCCCATCAGCATAGGCCTGGAGCTCAGCGAGCGCCTCAGGTGAGAGGGCGGCCAGGGAGAGCTCCGCCGCCCGGCGTAGGCCCAGTGTCCTCAAGATGGCATCGCTCTTTAGGGCCTCTTGGCCCAAGAGTTCCGCTAGGGTCCCACTCGCTTGCCGCCGCGTCACATCCATTTGGAAGAGCCGATCCCGAGCATGGAGATAGCCGGTGACAAAATAGAGGTCATGGACGCTTTGGGCATAGATGTGAGGGATCCCGAACGGATCAGTGAGCACCTCCGCATGGCTCTCCAGGCCCGCGATCACCTCCGGTAGGGTCAGGACCGGTCTCCCTCCCCAAGCCGCCTGGGACAGGGAGAAGAGAGCTGTCACCAGGAGCAATACCAGGATTTTACGCATGGCCCACCTCCTCAGCTCGGTATTTGCCGCAATTATATCCTCTCCAGGCGGAGGGAAGCAAGCCGCGCCGGTTGACAACTGCCTTCCAATTATGCTATATATGATCCCGCCCGAGAGGGTGGCGAGCCCTTGGAAGAGGGGAGGAGGAGATGGAGCGGCTAGGCACGATAAAGCTGAGCAGGCGGGCGTTCTTGAAGGCCCTGGGGCTGGCTGGTGGACTGACGGCTCTGGGGGGTCTACGGCTCTCGGCCCAGGAGCCGATCTTGGTCGGGGTCCTCGGACCAGAGGGGATCTTCGTCGGGGAAGGGATCAAGAACGGCGCGCTCCTCGCGGCCCAAGAGATCAATGCCGCTGGAGGGATCGATGGCCGGGAGGTCCAGCTACTCTTCCGGGACACCAAGATGAACCCGGCGACGGGAATCCAAGCGGTCCAGGACCTGGTGATCACTCAGGGGGTTCAAGCCCTGGTAGGGCTCTTCCGGAGTGAGGTCGTCGTCTCCATCGCCCAGCAGATCTATCGCTTCGGGGTCCCACTCCTCATCACCGGGGCCACCGAACCGGCCCCGACGAACATGGTCGCCCAGAATTACGAGAATTTCAAGTATATCTTCCGGACGATGCTCAACGGCGGCTTCCTCGGGGTGAATATGCTGGAGATGGCAGGGGGCTTCCTCGCTAAGGAGCTCCTCGCGGGAGGCGTGCTCCCGAATAACAAGGCGGCAATCGTGGCCGAGGACCTCATCTGGACGGTCCCGATCTGCGATCAGCTCAAGGGGAAGCTCCCCCAGATGGGCTTCGAGTTGATCAGCGAGCCGATCCGGATCGCTGTAGGGACGACGGACTTTAGGCCGATCCTGAGCCAGATCGCCAGGTCCGGCGCAGCCACGACCTTGACGGTCTTCTCCGACCCGACGATGGTCCCCTTCGTGGCTACCTGGGCTCAGATGCAAGTGAAGACGGCTCTCTTCGGGGTCAACGCTCCCTTCAATGATCCCGCTACTTGCCAAGCGATCGGCGGACTGGCCCAGTGGCTGGCGGAGATGGAGGTGACCGGCGGGCGGGCGGAGATCTTGGGGAAGACGATCCCCTTCTTCGATGCCTATGTCGCTAATTTCCAGAAGGAGCCGGTCTATACCTCCTTCGTCACCTATGACACGATCCACCTCCTAGCTGACGCGATCTCCCGGGCGGGGACGACCGATGCTAATGCTGTAATCGCGGCTCTAGAGGCGACCGATTGGGTCGGTGCTTCCGGCCGGATCCAGTTCTACACCGACCGGACTCCAGAGGGGCAGCAGGAGTTGGCCAAGGCCAAGACCATCAATCCCTATGTCGGGCCCCATGACTCCAAGTATGGGATGGAGTTCATCTATCCTGTCCAGGTCCAATTCAGCACGGGGTGCGAGAAGAAGGTCATCTGGCCGCCGAGCCGAAAGAGCCCGGACTATGATTATCAATTGCCGCCGTGGATGCCATAAGAAAGGGGGTGAGAAGTGAGAGAATATGATAATACTCTAGAGCTGAGTGAAGGGAGGGTATGGATATGACGGAGTTTAATTGGCTTGAGAGGGGCAAGCTGAGCAGGCGGGAGTTCCTTAAGGGTGTCGGACTGACGGCGGGGCTCGCGGCTCTAGGGAGCACGCGGCTCCTCCATGCGCAGGAGCCGATTGTCATCGGGGCTCCGGCCCCGTTGGGGATCTTCGTCGGGGATGGGAACACGAATGGGATCGCATTGGCGATCGAAGAGATCAATGCGGCTGGGGGCGTGCTCGGCCGCCCCTTGAAGGTCGTTCCGGCTGATACGAAGCAGAAGCCCGAGGTCGGGATCCCGGCCATCGAGGATCTGGTGACGCGCCAGGGGGCTCAGTTCCTGATCGGCCTCTTCCGGAGCGAGGTCGTGATGGCCGCTCTCCCGCTCGTCGCCCGCCTCCAGGTCCCGCTCCTCATCACCGGCTCGACCTATCCCGGGGCGACCCAGCAGGTGGCACAGGACTATAATACCTATAAGTATATCTTCCGCCCGATGCTCAATGGGAGCTACCTGGCCGTCCACCTCCTAGAGTTCTCCGCCGATTACCTGGCCGGATTCTTGATCCCCAAGGGGCTCCTCGCGAGCAACAATGTCGTGATCGTCTCTGAGGACCTGCTCTGGACCAAGCCGGTCGAGGGGCTCCTCCAGCAGATGCTCCCTCGGTTTGGCCTCAATGTCATAGGGGCCATCCGGATCGCCGTCGGGACCACAGATTATGGGCCGATCTTCTCCCAGATGGTCGGGGCCGCGGCAGCGATTACCGTCTTCTCTGACCCAGCGGTAGCGATCCCCTTCGTCGCCGCTTGGGCGACCGCAAAGGTCCCGGTCCCGCTCTTCGGGATTAACGCCCCATTCCAGGGGCCGGAGGCCTTCGCTGCCACCCAGGGGCTAGCCGAAGGGATCGTCCAGACCGACATCGGCCCGGGGACCGATGTGGCGATCACCTTCAGGTCCAGGCCGTTCTATCGGGCCTATGTCGGGAAGTATGGGAAGGCCCCGGTCTACACCGCCTGCATCGGCTACGATTCGACCTACTTCCTGGCTGACGCCATCGAGAGGGCGGGGACGACCCAGGCCGATGCGGTGGTCGAGGCGCTGGAGGAGACCGATTGGGAAGGCGCCTCTGGTCGGATCCAGTTCTACGGGATGAACCCGGCTGAGGAGGACCCCAAGTATGGGAAGTATGCCTTCCCGCATGACTCGAAGTATGGGCCGGAACTGATCTATCCCATCGAGGTCCAGCTCGATGCCCAAGGGAAGAAGATCGTCCTCTGGCCGCTCATCTGGGCAAGCGGGAGCTTCCTCCTCCCGCCGCACATGCGGAGGTAAGTGAGTTGCGGGGAGGCCCTGCGGGGCCTCCCCGCAACCCTTGGGAGGTGATCCAGACTGGGAAAGCCTTGGCTGGCGAGCTACCCGAAAGGCGTCCCGCATACGCTCGCTTACCCTTCTATCTCCCTCTTCCAGCTCTTGGAGGAGGCCGCGCGGAAGTTCCCCGATAATCCTGCTATCATCTTCTTCGGCCGCCGGATCAGCTATCGCCGGCTCGTCAGGCTGGTCGAGGCCTGCGCCGCGGCCCTCCATGACCTCGGCGTGCGGAAGGGAGACCGCGTCTCGATCAACCTCCCTAATCTCCCGCAGTTCGTCATCTCCTTCTACGCCGCTCTGCGGCTGGGAGCGATCGTCGTCCAGACGAATCCCATGTATACCGAACGGGAGTTAGTCGAGCTGATCAGCGATTCCGGGGCCGAGACGATGATCACCCTCGATCTGCTCTATCCCCGGGCGGCGGCCGTCCGGGCCAAGACCGGCCTGAAGCGGCTGATCCTCACGAGTGTCGGGGACTTCCTCCCACCGCTCAAGCGGCTCCTCTATCCCCTCAAGGAGAGGCTGGAAGGGAAACATGTTCCGCTCAAGGGCGGGGATTTCCTCAAGCTGAGGGAGCTGCTCCGCCGCTATCGGGGGGAGCGCCCTCCAAAGGTCGAGCTCGATCCCGCTGAGGACATCGCGATCCTCCAATACACCGGCGGGACGACCGGCACCCCCAAGGGGGCGATGCTCACCCACAAGAATCTGGTCGCGAACGCTCTCCAGTCCCGGGCCTGGTTCCTCCAGGCCGAGGAGGGCCATGAGCGGGTCCTGGCGGTCCTCCCCTTCTTTCATGTCTATGGGATGACCGTCGCGATGAACCTAGCAATCGCCCTCGGCTCGACGATGATCCTCCTCCCTCGCTTCCGCATCGATGAGGTCTTGGAGACGATCAATCGGTATCAGCCCACGATCTTCCCCGGCGCGCCGACGATGTATGTGGCCTTCAACACCCACCCGCACATCAAGAGGTATAAGGTCGGGTCGATCAAGGAGTGCATCTCCGGCTCGGCCCCTCTCCCGGTGGAGGTTAAAAAGAGGTTCGAGGAGCTGACCGGCGGGCGGCTCGTCGAGGGCTATGGCCTCTCGGAGGCCTCACCGGTCACCCACTCCAATCCTCTGGACGGGCGGGACATCCCCGGCTCGATCGGCCTCCCCTTCCCCGATACGGAGGCAAAGATCGTCGATCCTGCCACCGGCGAGGAGTTGGGGATCGGCCAGGTCGGGGAGCTCGTCGTCCGCGGGCCGCAGGTGATGAAGGGCTATTGGAACAAGCCGGAAGAGACGGCCCAAGCCCTAAAAGGCGGCTGGCTCCATACCGGCGATATCGCCATGATGGACGAGCGGGGATATTTCTACATCGTCGACCGGGCCAAGGATATGATCATCGCCTCCGGGTATAATGTCTACCCCCGGGAGGTCGAGGAGGTCCTCTATCAGCACCCGAAGGTCGCCGAGGCCGCGGTCATCGGTGTCCCCGACCCCTATCGTGGTGAGACGGTCAAGGCCTTCATCGTCCCCCGATCCGGGGAGAGGCCCTCCGCTGAGGAGATCACCCAATTCTGCCGAGAGCGGCTCGCCGCTTATAAGGTCCCGAGGCTGATCGAGTTCCGGGAGTCCCTCCCCAAGTCAGCGGTGGGGAAGGTCTTGAAGCGGGAGCTCCGCCGGGAGGAGTTGCAGAAGGCTCAGAGCCAAAGCCGGGGTTGACGGAGATAACCAGTATACAGCTTTCAGCTTTCCGGCCCCATGGGTGGGATTGCCCCGTCCTGGGGCTTACTTTTATTCTCTCGGGCAGGCCAGTTTCGGCTGGTCCGGGGTTTTCACAGACTAGCGCAATTGAAGGAGGGATAGATGGCTTACTCGCAAGAGCGTGCGGCAGCCTTTAAGAGTTTGAACTACCAAGACGAGGGGGCCCTGGCCTTGATCTCGCTCAACCGGCCGCCGGTCAATGCCCTCTCCTCGGAGATGATCGCCGAGATCGACGCGGCGATCGACCGGGTCCAGTCCGACCCGAAGAAGAAGGCCCTGATCATCAACTCCCTCTTGGAGGGGGTCTTCATCGCCGGGGCGGACATCCGTGAGATCGAGAAGATCGCGAGTGGTGAACAGGCCAAAGAATTGGTGCGAAAGGGGAAGGCCTTCCTGGACAAGATCGAGGGTTTGGAGATCCCAGTGATCGCGGCGATCCATGGCTTCTGCCTCGGCGGCGGATTGGAGCTGGCCTTGGCCTGCCACTTCCGGATCGCGGCGGAGAACGCCGTCTTCGGCCAGCCTGAGATCAATCTCGGGATCATCCCCGGGTTTGGGGGGACTCAGAGGCTAGCGAGGACGATCGGCCTCGGGCGGGCCTTGGAGATGATCCTCACCGGGAACAATGTCTTGGCCCGGGCCGCGGAGCAGTGGGGCTTGGTGAACAAGGTCGTCCCCGAGGAAGACCTCCTCCGAGAGGCAAGGGCCTTCGCCGGGATCCTGATGAAGAAGGGGAAGGTGGCCCTCTCCGCCGGGCTCCGTGCGACCGTCGGGGGGCTGAAGCGCTCCTTCCAAGAAGGGATGGAGCTGGAGACGGAGGAGTTCGGAAGGGTCGCCGAGACCGAGGACATGAAGGAGGGGACCCGGGCCTTCCTGGAGAAGCGCCAGCCCCAGTTCAAGGACCGCTGACGGAGCTTAAGGAGGCGAGGATGATCGAATTCGAGTTCACCGAGGAGCAGAACCTCTTGCGTCGCTCGGTCCGGGAGTTCGTGAACGAGCGGATCAAGCCGTTGGCGCCCAAGATCGACAAGGAGGACCACATCCCCGAGGAGTTGATTGCCGAGATGGGCGAGCTCGGCTACTTCGGGGCCGTCGTCCCTGAGGAGTATGGCGGCTCCGGCTTCGGCGAGGTCGGCTACTGCATCGTCGTGGAGGAGCTCTCCCGCGGCTCCTCCGCCGTGGCCGTCCTGTTGGGGGCCCATGAGAGCCTGGCTGAGACGGCGATCCTCATCGGCGGGAACGATGAACAAAAGCGGCGCCTCCTCCCGGAGATGGCCGCGGGGAAGAAGCTCGGGGCCTATGCCCTCACCGAGCCGGAGGCGGGGAGCGATGCCGGCTCGATCCGGATGAGGGCCGAGGAGCGTGGCGACCATTATGTGCTCAATGGGACGAAGATCTTTATCACCAACGGGAATATCGCCGATGTGATCGTCACCTTCGCCGTAACGGACCCCACGCTCGGCCCGCGCGGGGGGATCACCGGCTTCATCGTGGAGAAGGGGATGAAGGGCTTCTCCGTCGACCATGTGGAGGAGAAGATGGGACTCCACGGCTGTCCCACGGCCGCACTGAGCTTCAAGGATGTCGAGGTCCCCAAGGAGAATGTCCTGGGCGAGGTCGGCGGGGGCTTCAAGCTGGCCCTCACGGTCCTAGACTATGGGCGGACGAGCCTGGCCGCCGGCTGCCTTGGAGGGATGAAGGAACTGCTCGAGATCTGCACCGCCTATGCTCAGCAACGGATCCAGTTCGGGAAGCCGATCGCCCAGCAGCAGGTGATCCAGTTCATGCTCGCGGACATGGCCGCCAAGATCTATGCTCTCGAGTCGATGGTCTACCGTGCTGCCTGGCTCTTCGACAGCGGGAAGGAGTTCATCCGCGAGGCCTCGATCTCGAAACTCTTGGGGAGCGAGTGGCTGGACGAGGCCGCGGACATGGCTGTCCAGATCCACGGCGGCTACGGTTACATCAAGGAATACCAGGTCGAGCGGTTCTACCGCGACGCCCGGATCAACCGGCTCTTCGAGGGGACGAGCGAGATCCAGCGATTAGTGATCGCCCGGGATGTCCTCAAGCGGGGAGGATATTGACCTCTGACCGGCGTGCAAACGCATAGATGGCCGAGATAGTCCTCTTCTCGCTCGCGATCAGCTCGCTCTATGCCCTAGTCGCCATCGGATTTACCATGATCTTCGGGGTCGGAGGGGTCCTGAACCTCGCCCATGGGGCGTTCCTCATGGCCGCGGCTTACGCGGCCTTCGCTGCCAGGGTCTACCTCCACTTGAGCATCTATCTCTCGGCGGTCATAGCCGTGGCCTTCGCGACCCTCCTCGCCCTGGTGATGTATAAGGTCCTAGTCCGCTATATTCAGCAGTCGACGATCATCACGATGATCGTCACTTTAGCTCTAGCGCTGGTATTGGAGGAATCAGTGAGACTGGCCTTCGGCTCGACCCCGGGGATCCTCAGGCC
>JBBIJD010000001.1:17075-93947 GCA_037446135.1 Candidatus Fraserbacteria bacterium | reverse complement strand
ACCGTCTCGACCCCGGCGAAGGGGTCCCCGGTCGGCCAGAGGAAAACCACGAGGATGGCCGCAAGGACCGCTAGAGCCCCCAGTAGCCATCGGATTTTCATCTTGATCTCCCTCCTCGGTTTCAGCCGATATATCGCGATGGATTATCCCCTCTCCATGTGTAGCTTCCGGACGAGCTCCGCTGCCCGCTCCGCGCCGCGGGCGGGGTAACGATAATGCCAACGCGCGGCCGTCTCCAGGGCCAGTCAGAGGCTTCTAGCCATCCATCCACGTTTTAGTAGCCGGCGGCCGAGCTGGCGATCCCGGCCTCGGATGATAATAGATTTAAATTGCCACGAGCTTGCTGATCTTCCTAGCGCGGGCCGAGAGCCTGATCTTGGCCTAGAGGCGAAGCTCACTCTACCTCGATCTGCGCAGTGACCACGCGGCGGCCATCGTGGCTGATCCCGATGGTATATATCCCTGGCGCGAGATGGCGGAGCTCACCGCGGTAGAAGACGCTCCCGAGGCACTCGATGCAGTGGCCCTCTTGGGCTGTGGAAGTGATCGCGATCTCGTAGGTATTAAGGCATCTCTCCGTCGGGCCGCAACGCATTGTTATCAATTCCGCTGCGAGATCATAGCAAGGGGTCGGGGTCGCGACCTGGCCCTCGAAGGTGATCTTCCCCTTCTCGCCTTGGAGTCTGGCCTCTTCTTCCACGGAGGCGCAATTCGAGCCGAGCTGCTCGAAGATGAGCATCGGCTGAGATGGCCCAGGATGCCAGAGGTCCTCGCAACTCTCGAGGCTCAGGAGGGTCCCCAGGCTGAGGAGCCCGCCCGCCTTCAAGAACTCCCTGCGCGTGAGCTTCGCCTCCATCGCATCGGCTGGTGCCGGGGGAGGGATTTGAACCCTCACAGGCTTTCAGCCCACTAGCTCCTGAAGCTAGCGCGTCTTCCGATTCCGCCACCCCGGCAGGACAGCAAGCTTATTCTAACTGCCTGGGAGCCTACTTGTCAACCAGTCAGATAGAGGTAGCGCTTGATGTCCTGCTTGCTCGTCTTCTCGAACGGCTCCGACAAGATAATGAGGTCCTCGCGGCTCTTGATCCGCTTGTAAGGCGCGAGCTCGCGCTGCCGGAGGCCAACCTCTTGCCAGATCAACTCCTTGATCTCTTCCGGTGAGGTGAGGCCCCGCTCTCTCAGGCTGCTCCAGTTCGGATAGACCAGGGCCTGGACCACCTCCTTCCCCTGGCGGTGGCCCCGCTTCACTAGGATATCCTGGACATAGGGGATCTGGCCGAGCTCGAACTCCACCTCCTCGGGGTAGACATTCTTTCCGCTCTCCAGGACGATCACATTCTTCCGCCGGCCATGGAGGTAGAGCCAGCCCTTGCGGTCGAGTCGCCCCAGATCACCGGTATGGAACCAGCCATCTTCATCGAGGACCTCTCTCGTCCGTTCGGGGTTCTTATAGTAGCCGAGCATCACATTCGGGCCGCGGACGAGGACCTCCCCGATCCCGTGCTCATCCGGGTCGAGGATCTTGAGCTCGACTCCCGGGACGGCCGGGCCGACCGAGCCGGCCTTCCGATTGAAAGGGGTGCTGAAGGTCAGGACAGGGGAGGTTTCGCTCAAGCCGTAGCCCTCGATCACTCCGAAGCCGAGCCGGCGGAAGCCCCTGATGGCCCGAGGGTTGAGCGGGGCCCCCCCGGAGACGAAGAACCTGAAGGCCTCGCCTGTTAAATTCTTCCGGAGCACCCGCCCAGCCAGCCGGGGGAGGAGTTGGTATATCAGTCTGGCCCGGAGGCCCCGAGTCAGTCGCTCCTCGATCTTCTCGAACATCGCATGATAGAGCTTCGGGACCCCCAGGACGACCGTCACGCGATTCTCGAGCATCAGCTTCGGGATGCTCTTGTAGTCGTCGGTGTAGATCAGGGCCGCCCCCACAGCGAGTGGAGCGAGGATCGAGGCCGTGAACCCAAAGATGTGGTGCCAGGGGATAATCGAGAGGACCACATCCTTCGAGCTCACATCCAAGCGGGGCAGGCAGGCCTGGACATTCGAGGCGAGGTTATAGTGCGAGAGCATCACCCCTTTAGCGTTCCCTGTCGTTCCGGAGGTATAGATGATCAAGGCCAGATCCCCAGGCCGGACAGGGATGGCCGGGGCAGGCTCTTGCCCCTCGAGGGCCTGCCACAGATCCGCTCCCATAGGGATGGGGCGTTTGACCTTCGCCCGGGAGAGCGTGGCCAGCCGCTCCTTCGGGGCGACAAGGGCCTTGACCTCGGCCTCGGTGAGGATCCGCTCGACCTCCGGCGGGGTCAGCTCGGTGTCGATCGGGACGACGGTCGCACCCCGCCCGAGCGCACCCCAGAGGGCCACCTGCCACTCCAGGCAGGGCTTAGCGAGGATCGCGACCCGGTCGCCCTTTGTGATCCCCAGCTCTGCCAGGACCCGCGAGAAGCGCCGAGCGAACTCCCCCAGCTCGCCGTAGCTCGTCTCTCGCAAGGCCGATCCGGAGAGGCGCGCCTCATCCGCCAGCTTCAGCGCGACCAGTTCGCGATACTGTTCGGTGGCCAGTGCGAAGAGCTCATTGAGGGTGGAGAATCCCTTCATTTCTCAACTCCTTCCTCTTGGTAGAGATAGCGCTTGATGTCCAGCGTCGAGGTCTTCTCGAATGGCCGCTCGACAAGGACGAGGTCCTCTTTGGTTCTGATCCGCTTGTAATGGGCCAAACCGGCACAGACCCGCTTGACCTCCTCCCAGATCAGTTCGAGGGCCGCCTGCTTGTCCTGGGTCCCCAGCCGCTCCCAGTTAGGGTAGATGTAGGCCTGGACCACCTCCTTCCCCTGGCGGTAGCCGCGCTTCACCAGGACCTCCTCGATGTAGGGGATATGAGAGAGCTCCCATTCGAGCTCCTCGGGGTAGACATTCTTCCCGCTCTCCAGGACGATCACATTCTTCCGTCGCCCCTTGATGTAGATATAGCCATCCTGGTCGATCAGCCCGAGGTCGCCGGTGTGGAGCCAGCCGTCTTTATCGAGGACCTCAGCAGTCCGGGTCGGATTCTTGTAATAGCCGAGCATCACATTCGGGCCGCGGACGAGGATCTCTCCTACTCCCTCCTCGTTCGGGTCGAGGAGCTTCACCTCCATCCCCGAGAGGATCGGGCCGACAGTCCCGACCTTCTTGTCGAAGGGGAAGCTGAAGGCCAGGACCGGCGCGGCCTCAGTGAGGCCGTAGCCCTCGATGATCCCGATCCCTAGCCTCCGGAAGTCCCGGGCGACCTCAGGCATCAGGGGCGCACTCCCGGAGATGAAGAATCTAAGCTGGGGAGAGGCGAGCGCCCGCTTCACTCGCCGGCCGGCCAGCCTCGGGACGAACCGGAAGGCCAGCCGCCCAAGGAGGCTCTTCTCGAGGCCCTCTCGAACATGGTCATACATCAGGTGGTAGAGCTTTGGGACGCCAATGAGGATCGTCATCCCCGTCTCCTTCATGATCCGCGGCAGCTCCTTATAGTTGTCGGTGTAGACGGTCATCGCCCCGGTCCAGAAGGGGACCAACAATCCCACGGTCAGCCCATAGCTGTGATACCAGGGGGCGATGGAGAGGAAGACATCCTCCGGGCCGATCGGCATCCTCTCCAGGCAAGCCGAAATGTCGGCATTGAAGTTCCGGTGGGTCAGCATCACCCCCTTAGCATCGCCGGTCGTCCCCGAAGTGAAGGCGATCACCGCTAGGTCGTCCGGGCCGAGCTCGCCCTGAGCCTCCCCTCCCTCTCCTTGGAGGAACTCCTCGAGGTAGAGGAGCCTATGGTTCGGGCTTGGACCGCGATCGAAGCTGATCGTTTGGAACGGGAGCCCCCGGACGGCCCGGAGGCACTCACCCGAGGCGAAGACGGCTCGGACCTCGGCCTGGGCGAGGATCCGCTCCGCCTCTTTGGCCCCGAGCTGGGCATCGAGTGGGACCACGACCGCCCCGGCCTTGAGGGCCCCCAGGAGGGCGACGGCCCAATCGATCCGAGGCTTGGAGAAGATGGCCACCTTCTCGCCCCTGACTAGCCCACGATGGATAAGGGCCCCGGCCAGAAGGCTCGAGCGCCGGTCCAGCTCGCGGTAGGAGATCTCCTCATACCTCTCATCGCGGGGGAGCTTGATGGCCGTCCGCTCCGGGTAACGAGCGGCCGTCTCACTGAAGAATTGGGGGATCGTCCGCGTAGGTCGCACCTCATCCATCAGTCTCACCTGCCTTCTCTCTACCCCTAGGCTGCGCACGCTCTTCGAGCAAGAATTGTGAGAGCGAGCTTCGTTCAAGGCCCACCCTCCCAATCGAAGGGGAATTCAGCCCCTTCGAGGATCTGCTTGACCTTCAATCGGCCCTCTTCTAGCTCACGGCGGAGGGCGCGGGCTAGCGCAACCCCCTCCTCAAAGAGGGCTAAGGACCTCTCTAAAGAGACCTCCTCCCGCTCCAGGGCCTGGACGATCTCCTCCAGACGGGCCAGCTTCTCCTCGAGGCTCATCGGCTCAAGCTCGGCCATCTCTTACCTACTCTCCTAGCACTTGCTGGACCTCGCAGAGGAGCTCGCCCCGATGGAGCTTGACCCGGAGCCGCTCGCCCTGAGCTACCTCTGCTGCGGCCTTGACCACCTCGCCTGTCGCAGCGCGAGCGACGATCGCATAGCCTCGGGCGAGGATCCCCCTTGGATCGGCCCCTTCGAGCCGTCGGCAGAGGCCCTCGAGGCGCTCCTCCCTCCCTTGGAGGAGGCGGACGATGGCCCGCTCGAGCCGCTCCATCAGCTCATCAAGGGCCTGGAGGCCCTCCTCGATCCGCCTCCCGACCGAGCGGAAGGCATAACTGCGCAAGGCGGCCCGAAGACGGGCCTCCCTCCTCTCCAGATGGGCCTCCTGGTGAGCAAGCAGCCCTCTCAAGCATTCCTTAATCCTGGTCAGGAGCTCGGCCCGATCGGGGACGGCCAATTGGGCCGCGGCGGTGGGAGTGGGAGCCCGGAGGTCGGCCACAAAATCGGCTATCGTGAAATCGATCTCATGCCCGACGGCGGAGATGACCGGAATAGCTGAGTTGAAGATGGCCCTTGCCACGACCTCTTCGTTGAAGGCCCAGAGGTCCTCGAGTGAGCCCCCGCCCCGCCCGACGATCAGGAGGTCCAGCCCCTTCCCATTATGGCGATACCGATTGGCCGCCTCGATCGCCAGAGCGATCTCCTCCGCTGCACCTTCGCCCTGAACCCTCGTGGGGAAGAGGAAGAGCTCGACGAGGGGATAGCGCTGGGAGATTATAGAGCAGATATCCCGGATCGCCGCCCCTTCCGGGGAGGTGACGATCCCGATCCTCTGAGGGAAATGGGGAAGAGGCCGCTTCCGCTCCGGAGAGAAGAGCCCTTCGGCCTCTAAGCGGGCCTTGAGCCGGTCGAACTCGAGCTGGAGCCGCCCGATCCCAGCAGGCCGGAGCTCGTAGATCACGAATTGATACCGCCCGCGCCGCTCGAAGAGCGTGACCTTCCCGAAGGCCAGGACTTTCTGGCCGGCCTCGGGGAGCGAGGCGAGCGGCCGGTTCTCCGCGGCGAAGATGGCCGCATCGATTTCGGCCCCCTCGTCCTTTAGGGTGAAATAGATATGGCCTGAGGAGTGGCGCCTGAGGTTGGAGACCTCTCCCTCGACCCAGAGGTAGGAGAAGGCCGAATCGAGCAGCTCCCGGACCGCGCGGTTCAATTCCGAGACAGTCAGGACTCCCGCCGCTGGCGTGGGAGACTCCTCCTCAAACTGGAAGGGCAGCATCCCAGAGGTATGATAACCGAAGCGGCCGGAGAGATCAATGGCCTATGATCGGCCCCTAGCCTAGGGCCATCCGGCCAGCTCGAGGATGATCCTCCAGAGGCCGAGGTAGGCCTTCCCCTTCTCCGCGGCGGAGACGAGGATGAGGAGGTCCCCCTCCTCTAATCCGGGGAAGCTCTCACGGAGGAGGGCGGCATCCTCGGGATTCCGAGCCTCGACCGGCTCGTCACTATCGCTGAACCGGAGTGCGGAAGCGGTGTAGGCGATCAGGATCGCCCCGCTCGCGCCCTCGCGGATCGCTAGGTCCCGGAGCCGCCAGGAGGCGCGCCTCTGACTCGGGCCGCTCTGGCTCCGGGCCGCCCCGGCTACTAGTGCCCCTAAAGTGAACCGGTCGAGGGCCAACTCGTGGAGTTGGAGCTCTCTCACCTCCCTCACTCGCGCCAAGATGGGTGAGAACTCCTGCCACCCGCGAGGGGTGAGCCTTGTCCCCTGCCGAGCGAACTCCACGAGCCCGAGCCGCCCGAGCCGCTCCAGCTCTTGGCGGACCACGATCTCGCCTAAGCCGGTAGAGCGGGCCAGGCTCCGCCGCCCACTCGGCCCGCGCTGGAGGAGCCAAGCTAATCCACCCGCGAGATGAGCCCTCATGCCTTTCAAGGATATAAAAGGCCCGACAGGGTTGCACGGATGGCACTGGGAAGCTATATTGGAACTATGCGAGGTGATCGGTTATGAAGGAGCGAAGGTCGGATATCGGGGCGGAGCGGAAGAGCCCCTATCGTGAGGAGCGGAAGTTCCCCGAGCCGACGATCTGCACCCGCTGCGGCCTCGTCTATAGCGGCGGGGCCTGGCATCTTGCGACAGGCGAGGTGCCTAGAGGCGCGAATCGGGAGCTCTGTCCGGCCTGCCGCCGGGAGGTCGATCGCGCCCCCGGCGGGCTCGTCTACCTCTCCGGGAGCTACCTCCTCGAGAAAGAGGAGGAGATCATGAACATCGTCCGGAACCAGGAGGAGCAGGCCCGGGCTAAGCGCCCGCTCCAGCGGATCATGTGGGTCGAGCGGCGAGATGAGGGGCTCGAGATCGCCACGACCAACCAGCACCTCGCACGAAGGATCGGAAGGGCCGTCAATAGCGCCCATGCCGGGAATCTCGTGATCAAGCAGAAGGCGGGCGAGAACTTCGTCCGGGTCTATTGGGAGCGGGAGAGATAAGAGAGATGGGCTTGCTCCAGGAGCCGCTCGCACAGTTCCTAGAGAGGCTCTCCTCCGGCTCGCCAACCCCCGGTGGAGGGGCCGCCGCGGCCTTGGCGGGTGCGCTCGCCGCTGCACTCGTCTCCATGGTAGCCGGCCTCACTTTAGGCAAGCGAGGGTATGAGGAGTCCGAGGAGGAGATGAAAAGGGCCCTTTCCGCGGCAAGAGAGCTGCGCGACCGCTTGGCCCAGCTCATCGAGGAAGATGCCGCGGCCTTCGATGGGGTGATGGCCGCCTATCGGCTCCCCAAGGGGGAGCCAACCCGCCCGGACGAGATCGAAGCGGCCTTAAAGCGGGCCTGCGCGGTCCCCTTAGAGACGGCCGAGCACTGCCTGCGGGCCCTAGAGCTGAGCCGGCTCGTGGCGGAGAAGGGGAATAAGAGCGCCTCGAGCGATGCCGGGGCTGCGGCGACGCTGGCTGCGGCGGGCTTGGAGGTGGCCTTGCTCAATGTGGAGATCAATCTCCAGGCGATGCGAGATCAAGAGTTCGTGCGAGGCTGCTGTGAGCGTGCCAATGAGCTGGTCGCGGCGGGGGCGATGTTGAAGGCCGAGGCCTTAGCCGCAGCCCACGGGAGGCCCATCACCAGATGAGATTCCTCCTGACGAATGATGATGGGATCGATGCCCCCGGGCTTGCGGCCCTAGCGGAGGAGCTAGCGAAGCTGGGCGAGGTCTTGGTCGTCGCCCCAGAGAAGGAGATGAGCGGCTCCGGCCATGCCTTCACCAAGCGCTTTCCCCTCCGGCTCCGCCGGGTCTACAAGGATGGTCGAGCCTTCGGCTACGCCACGAGCGGGACGCCCGCGGACTCGGTCAAGCTCGGCCTCTTTCTAGTAGAGCGAGAAGTCGATTGGGTGGTCTCAGGGATCAATAATGGCCCGAACCTGGGGATCGACCTCTTCTACTCCGGGACCGTCTCAGGTGCGCTCGAGGGGGCAATCGATGGGTTCCCCGCGATTGCTTTCTCCTTGGCGACCCGGGCCCAGGCCCAAGCCCAGGCTCAATTTCCCGAAGCGGCGAGGATCGCGAGCAAGCTCCTCGAGGGCCTGCTCGAGCATGGGCCTGCCCTGGCCCGGGTCTGCCTGAATGTGAATATCCCCGACCTCCCGTGGGAGAGGATCAAGGGGATCAAGCTCGCCGCTCAAGGCCTCCAGCGGTATGATGACCGCTTCCTCCGCGGGGAGGACCCCTTCGGCGAGCCTTATTATTGGCTCACCGGGGCCATAGTCGATGAGGACCACCGTGAGGATTCGGACCTGGTGGCGAGCAAGGAGGGCTGGATCACACTGACCCCGCTCCGGATCGATCTCACCGACCATGAGCTTCTAAAGGAGATACGGCAATGGGAACTGAGGCTGAGGTAGCGCTCGAGGTCGCGCGGCGGGCGGGTCAGCTCCTGCGAGAGGGGTTCGGCTCGAATCACCGATTCTCGCTAAAGACCAGCCGGCTCGACCTTGTGACTGAATACGACCGGGCCGCGGAGGAGTTAATTATTAAGGCCATCCGCTCAGAGTTCCCCCAGCATGGCCTCCTCGGGGAGGAGGGCTCCTCCTACCGAGCCGATTCGGAGTATCGCTGGCTCATCGATCCCTTGGATGGGACCACGAACTTCGCCCATGGCTATCCGGTCTTCGCCGTCTCCATCGCGCTGGCGCGAGGGGAAGAGCTGCTCCTCGGTGTGGTCTATAATCCGGTCCTCGAAGAGCTCTTCTTCGCTGAGAGGGGAAGAGGGGCGAGCCTCAATGGGAGCCCGATCCGGGTCTCCGAGATCGATAGCCTTTCCCGAGCCCTGCTCGCCACCGGCTTCCCTTATGACCCGGGGAGGATCGGCTTGAACCTGAGGCTCTTCGAGCGGTTCATCTACAGGGCCCAGGCGATCCGCCGCGATGGCTCCGCAGCCCTTAACTTGTGCTATGTCGCCTGCGGGCGGTTCGACGGCTTCTGGGAGCTGGACCTCAAGCCCTGGGACATCGCCGCGGGGGCGCTGATCGTCCGCGAGGCCGGTGGGAAAGTCACGGACTTCCGCGGGCGGGGCTTCTCACTCTATGGGAACGAGGTCCTCGCCTCGAACGGACGACTCCATCCCGAGATGGTCGCCGTCCTGGCCGGGCGAGCTGCGCTTGACTCTACCCTCGCGGGGGAATAGACTCCTAACCCGATGGAAGGCCAGACTTACATTGAAGAGATCGCCGATAAGGTCGGCCAGGAGGTCCTGATCTGCGGCTGGCTCTATAATCGCCGCTCGAGCGGGAAGATCCAGTTCCTCCTCGTCCGGGACGGGACAGGGATCATCCAGTGCGTCCTGGTCAAGGGCGAGGTCCCCGACGCGGCCTTCGAGCTCGCGGAGCGATTGACCCAGGAGTCCTCACTCAAGGTCCGCGGCGTGGTCCGCGCCGAGCCCCGAGCCCCCGGAGGCTATGAGCTGGCCCTCACCGGGCTGGAGCTGGTCCATCTGGCCGAAGAATACCCCATCGGGAAGAAGGAGCATGGGGTAGGCTTCTTAATGGACCATCGCCACCTCTGGCTCCGCTCGGCCCTTCAAGTCCCGATCCTCCGCGTCCGACACGAGGTCCTCCAGGCGATTCGGGACTTCTTCAATGAGCACGGGTTCATCGCCACTGAGGCCCCGATCCTCACCCCTGCGGCCGTCGAGGGGACGACCACCCTCTTCGAGGTCAACTACTTCGACGATAAGGCCTATCTCACCCAGAGCGGCCAGCTCTATCTGGAGGCGACAGCGATGGCCTTGGGAAGGGTCTACTGGATCGGGCCGACCTTCCGGGCTGAGCGGTCTAAGACCAGAAAACACCTGACTGAGTTCTGGATGGCCGAGGCCGAGATGGCCTACTTCGACCACAACGATAACCTGTGGCTCCAGGAGGAGCTGGTCCGCTACATCGTCCTGAGGGCGCTCGACCGCCGGCGGAAGGAGCTGGAGCAGCTCGGAAGGGATCGCGAGCTCCTCCGGTCTGAGGTCGAGGGGCCGTTCGCCCGGATCACCTATGCCGAGTCCCTGGAGATCCTGAAGAGCGAGGGGTTAGAACTCCCCTGGGGGAAGGACTTCGGGGCCCCGGAAGAGGAGGCCCTGGGCAGGCATTTTGGTAAGCCGGTCTTCGTCGAGGCCCTCCCGGCGGAGATGAAGGCCTTCTACATGGAGCCGATGCCCGAGAACCCTGAGCTTGTCCTGGCCGCGGACTTGATCGTCCCCGAGGGCTATGGGGAGCTGATCGGCGGGAGCCAGCGGATCGCCGATCTGAAGCTCTTGGAGAGGCGGTTGAAGAAGTTCGGCCTCCCGCGCGAACCCTATGAGTGGTATCTCGACCTCCGAAGATATGGATCGGTCCCCCACTCCGGCTTCGGGCTCGGGATCGAGCGGGCCGTCTCCTGGATCTGTGGGCTGAAGCACATCCGTGAGGCCATCCCCTTCCCCAGGATGCTCTACCGGCTCACCCCTTAGGCTCCCCGCAATTACAGTTCCTTCACTAGTGCTCTATCACAGTTTCTTTGATAGATTGGCCGGCCGTTCCTCTTGGGGTGAGAAAGTTGGGATGGGGGTGCTGATGATTCTAATCCCTCTCACCTCCTCATAGGCCCGCCTCCCTCCAGGGGGAGGAAGCTCCCTATCAAGGCATGGCTGACAGAGCACCAGTGGCCTTCGTTTCTGGTCTTGAGCGATCCACCTTGACCTCCATGAGGGGGGCATGCTATTCTCAGTTCTCAGTATGGCCATCAAGGATGTGAAGAGCACCATGGTTTTCACTTAGTGCCCTTGACTGTGGCCCGGCCGGGGGTTCGTAAGCCCCGTCGATGCGCTCGGAGGCGGTCATGAGGGGTGTTATGCCGATCCGTAGAGGTGGACCCCGCAAGGGGGTGGAGCACTAGGACCGGCCCTGCTAAGGCGTTGTGAGAAGGACAGTGCCTCGACGCAACCGCCTGATCGCTCACCGGCCGGCTAGGCCCAAAGCGATGCTTCACTCGCAGGAGTCTTATACGGTAATCGAAGTTATGTCTAGTGTGTTACGCGGATCGATATAACCACTGTTGGGCGGCCTATAGAGTGCTTGGAGGCGAGACATGGCATCTGTGGAGGAAGTCATCAAGAAGCTAAAGGCCAAAGCCAGACCCGATCATGTGGAAGGCATGGCCAGGTATGGGATGACAGCCGAGCAGCGGTTGGGAGTATCTGTGCCGGATATGCGGAAGATAGCAAGAGAAGCGGGGAAAGACCACAAACTTGCACTGGGGTTATGGGCAACGGGGATACCCGAGGCGAGGATCGTGGCCGCAATGGTGGATCGGCCAGAGGAATTGACCGAGGAGCAAATGGAGGAGTGGGTTGCAGGGATAAACTCATGGGATGTCTGTGACCAGGTGTGTATGAACCTGTTCAAGAAGAGCCCGTTGGCGTGGAAAAAGGTTGTTGACTGGTCTGAACGGGAGGAGGAGTTCGTGAGGCGGGCGGCGTATGCGCTGATTGCCTGTCTGGCATGGCACGACAAAGGCGCGGCGGACGCGGAGTTCATTAGGCTATTCCCGGTGATAAAGCGAGGGGCAACAGACGAGCGGAACTATGTGAAGAAAGCGGTGAGTTGGGCGTTGCGGAACATTGGGAAAAGGGGCAGTGATCTGAACAGAGCGGTGCTCGCGGTGGCGGAGGAGATCGGGCGAATGGATTCGAAGGCAGCCCGCTGGATAGCCGCAGATGTGATAAAGGAGCTTAAGAGCGAGGCGGTGCAGAGAAGATTAGGTGAGTAGAGGTGTCATTCCGTTGGGCCGCCCAACCTGCGGCTGGAGCTGACAGCCGTTGGGCGGCAAAACTCGCTAAGGAGGAGCATAAACGGCCAGAGTTGATCTCAAGCATCTCTACAATCCATCGGCCAGGGGAGTCTCCGTGGTAGATGTTCCACCGATGAACTTTCTGATGGTTGATGGCACCTTCGACCCAAATGTTTCTCTGGAGTATCAACAGGCAATGGAAGCGCTCTTTCCCCTGTCCTACGCCCTCAAATTCAGGGTCAAGAAGATCGTTGGCGTAGATTACGCGGTAATGCCTTTGGTGGAAGGGCTGTGGTGGACAGATGATCCGCGGCAGTTCAGTATGAACAACAAGGGACTATGGAAGTGGACGGCGATGATTATGCAGCCGGAATATGTAACGGCCTTGCCGTTTGCAACCGTAGCGGACGAGGTCAAGGAGAAGAGAGGTCTTGTGGCTCTAGCCAGCCTTCAGCGGCTTCGCTTGCTCCGCGTGTGGCTATGTGCAAGCCATTAGATAGGACGGTTACCCCAGACTAATAAGCTTCACAGGCGAGATAACCCGGATGGTCCCACCTGAGGAAGCTGTGGTGGCGGCGGTGGAAAAGCCCCAAGAAGCCGGAAACTTGTGTGATGCTTAGAATCGTCCACGCTCATTGGTCGGCAGTTCCCGATGGCCCAGATTAACTGCCACGAGAGCCCGAGAGAGCCATGAGTCCAGCTCTTGCCTTTTTAGCTACTGCTATGCTATCATCTCGCCATGGCAAGCCCGCGCCGCTTAGGGTAGTCGAGAGCCGGCTATCAGAGCGACAGTTGAGCGGGCCGATCTTCTTGGCTGACGCGGTTTTGAGGCTATTGCTAGTGGAAAGCTAACAGAGAGGGAGGATGAGTTGCCCCATGACTGAGGTAGTGATCGTCGATGCGGTGCGGACCCCGACGGGGCGATTCCAGGGCTCACTGGCTCAGTATAAGGCCACCGATTTGGGCGCGAAGGTGATCGCGGCACTGCGCGAGCGGAATGGGCTAGACCCCAAGGGCGTGGATGAGGTGATCCTCGGCCAGGTGGTCCAGGCCGGTGCAGGCCAGGCCCCGGCCAGACAGGCTTCAATTCGCGGGGGGCTCTCACCGGAGGTCCCGGCCTTCACGGTCAATAAGGTCTGCGGCTCGGCCACCAAGGCCGTGATCCTCGCGACCCAGGCGATCAAGGCCGGGGATGCGAAGGCGATCATCGCCGGCGGGATGGAGTCGATGACCAACGCCCCTTACGCCCTCCCCGGCGCGCGAGCCGGCTACCGCCTCTGGGACCAGCAGGTGAAGGATTTGCTGGTCTATGACGGCCTGTGGTGCAACTTCGAGGACAAGCACATGGGCGTAGCGGCGGAATATACCGCCAAGAAGTCGGGGATCACTCGGGAGGAGCAGGACCGGTTCGCCTACGAATCGCACATGAAGGCCGCGCGGGCCACCGAGGAAGGGAAGTTCAAGGAGGAGATCATCCCGATCCCCTTCAAGGACGGCCTCCTTGAGCGGGACGAGACGATCCGGCCCGATACGGCTCTAGAGAAGCTGGCCAAGCTCAAGCCGGTCTTCCAGGAGGGCGGGACGGTCACGGCGGGGAACTCGCCCGGGCTCTGCGACGGGGCCTCAGCGGTCCTGGTGATGTCGAAAGACGAGGCCAAGCGACGGGGCTTGCGGCCGCTGGCGGAGATCATCGGCTACGCCGTGGCCGGGGTGGAGCCCATCGAGCTCTTCTATGGCCCGGTCTTCGCCACGAGGATGTTGTTGAAGAAGTTAGGGGTCAAGCTCGACTTCTTCGACCTCATCGAGGTCAATGAGGCCTTCGCCGCCCAGACCCTGGCCGATGGGAAGGAGCTGGGCTGGGATTGGGAGCGGGTCAATGTCAATGGCGGGGCGCTCGCGCTAGGCCATGCGATCGGCTCATCGGGGACAAGGATTTTAACAACTTTGATCTATGAGCTCCGCCGGCGGGGGCTCGAGCACGGCCTGACCACGATCTGCATGGGCGGTGGGACGGCTGCCTCAATGGCCGTAAGAGCCATCTAAAGCGCCTCAAGCCCCTCAGCATATCGGCGGGCCAGCTCGACATAGGTGGCCTTGAAGTGGGTCCATTGCTCCTTGTATTCCGGAGTGATTCGCCGCTCTAAGAGTTTGGCCGGGACCCCGACGGCGATCTGCTCCGGCGGGATCTCTTGGGAGTTCTTCACCACCGCCCCCTCGCCGACCACGGCCCACTCACCCACCTTGGCCCAATCGCTCACGACCGCGCCCATCCCGATGATCGCATAATCTTTGATCGTCGCGGTATGGATGATCGCGCCGTGGCCGATCGTGACATGATTCCCGACCCGACAGGCCTCCCCGGGACGGGCATGCAAGACGCAATTGTCCTCGATCGCCGTCTCATCTCCGATCTGGATCTCACCGTAGTCTCCCCGCAAGCGCGCCCCTGGGCCGATCCAGCACCGCTCTCCGATCTTGACTGCCCCGATCACCTCCGCCGAGGGATGGATATATGTCCCTGCGCCGATGTGGGGGACTCGATCCTCAAACTGATAGATAGCCATAGGCCGCTCCCTTCACCTCCGATCTCGCTCACACTACCTAGGTAAGGCCATCTCAGCCCTACTCGTAGAGCGTGCGAAGCCTTTTGTCAAGCGGGCCTCCTTCTCGCCCTTGGCATGATGAACCCGGGGCAGGGTCGCCCCGACAGATCAGTGAGGCTAGGCACTTGCCCCTGGCATGACCCTGGGGTAAGCTTTTGGTTCCAGCTCAGCAGGCTCGGGCAGGCTCACTGACTGGACTGCCTTTGCCCCTTGCTTTGGTTGGAAGGAGGCTCAAGCATTATGGCCAGACTCTCGCGGGAGGAGATCCTCAATGGGCCGATCATCTGGACGATGGTCCGCTTAGGCTGGCCCGGGATGGTCACCGGGGTCCTCCAGACGCTCTACAACCTGGCGGACGCCTTCTGGATCGGCCACCTCCCCCCTGCTGAATCTGGTCCAGCGGTCGCGGGGATCCAGATCTCCTGGCCGGTCGTCTGGCTCTTGATCTCCTTCATCGGGGGGTTCGGCGGGGCGGCGGGGAGCGCGCTCATCTCCCAATACACCGGGGCAAAGCGCCCAGCGGAGGCCAATCTGGCCTGCAGCCAGATCTTCGCCCTCTCCTTCATCTCCGGGATCGCTGTCGGGGTCGCGGGCTTCTTCTTCTCGCCTCATATCCTCCCGCTCCTGGTCGGGGCGGGCGAGGTCTCCGATGTCGCGACGCTCTACATCCGTGTGATCTTCCTCGGGCTCCCCTTCATGTTCGCCCCGTTCCTCTTTTACTTCTCCTTGGCGGCTTACGGGGATACCGTCACACCGATGCTCGTGAACGGCGCAGGTGTCCTCCTCAACATCGGGCTCGATCCCCTGTTGATCTTCGGCCTGGGGCCATTCCCGAAGCTGGGGATCTTCGGGGCGGCCCTGGCGACGGTGATCGCCGAGGGGCTCGTCTCGATCCTGGCCCTAACGATCCTCTTTCGCGGGCGGAGGGGGCTGAAGCTTAGTCTTCCTGAGCTCCGGCCGAGGTGGACCTGGGTGGGGAAGATCCTCCGGATCGGGGTCCCCGCCGCGGTGGGCCAGTCGGGGACGGCCCTGGGGTTCGTCTTCCTCATGGCGGTCATCGGGCGGGTTCCGAATCCCACCGTGGCCCTCGCCGCCTACGGGATCGGGGACCGGATCCTCGGGCTGCTCTTCATCGCCCTCGACGGGCTCGGCGTGGGCCTGACGACGATCCTCGGCCAGAGCCTGGGGGCGGACCTTCCCAAACGGGCCGGCGAGGCGGCCAAGAAGGGGACGACCGTGATGTTCCTCCTGCTCGTGGCGGAGGCGGTGGTCATCTGGTTAGCTCGAAGGCCGTTGATCGCCTTCTTCATCCCCGGAAGAGAGGACATCATCGCTGAGGGGGAGAGATTCCTCGCCCTCTTCGCCCCGGGGATGCCCTTCTTCGGGCTCTTCGCCGCGGTGAACGCCATCTTCCGCGGCTCGGGCCACAATGTCCCGACGATGATCATGGAGCTCGTCCGGCTCTGGGCCCTCCGCCTCCCCTTGAGCTACATCTTCGCCTTCCCCTTGGGGCTGGGCTCGACCGGGGTCTGGATCGGGATGGCGATCAGCAACTTCGCTTCGGCCCTCCTCGCGGTCGCGCTGCTCTCCACTGGGATCTGGAAGAGGAAGGTCATCGAGGAGAAGGCCCCAATCCCCCAGGAGGGCGAGCTGGCCGAGCAGCTCACCGACTGACTGAACGACTGAAGCGGCCGGTCACATGAAGAGCTTGAGGATCAGATAGGCTACCAAAGCGCAGGCCCCGGCCCCGAAGAAGGTGAAGAGCCAGGCGGCCACGACCCGTCTCACCCAATTGAACCGGACTCGCCCGAGGTTCTCCCCCGCGGCGGCCCCCACGATCGCCGAGGTCATCACATGGGTCGTGCTGATCGGGGCCCCGAAGAGGGTCGAGAGGAGGATGACCAATCCGCCGCTCGCCTCGGCGCTGAACCCGTGGATCGGCTCGAGCCGGGCCATCTTCATCCCTACGGTCTCGACCACCTTCCAGCCCCCGAGCTGGGTTCCCAAGCCCATGAAGAACCCCGAGCCGAGGATCACCCACAGCGGGACCGAGAAGGCCTCGAGCCGCCCGGTCAGGACCAGCGCGGCAGTGATGATCCCCATCGCATTCTGGCTGTCGTTCGAGCCGTGGCTGAAGGAGACAAAGGAGGCGGAGAGGAGTTGGCCGGCCCGGAGGGCTCGATTGACGGCCCTGGGCCTGAAGTCCGCCAGGGCCCAGTAGAACCCGAGGAGGACGATGAATGCGGTGACGAAGCCCAGAAGGGGGGAGAGGACCATTGCCAGGCCGACCTTGGCCAAGCCGGCCAGCTTGATCTGGGAGGGGCCGACGCTCAGGGCCCCGGCCCCGAGGAGCCCCCCGATCAGGGCATGAGTGATGCTCACTGGGATCCCCTTGTGCGTGGCCAGTGCGACCCAGGCGATCCCGCCGATGAGCGCGGCGATGAGAAGCTCTTGGCTCATCAGGCCAGGGGGGATGATCCCCTCGCCCACGGTCTTGGCCACCTCGGTCGTCAAGAGGGCCCCGGCCATGTTCAATGCTGCCGCAAGGAATGCGGCCAGACGCGGCGGGAGCGCACCCGTGGCCACGGTCGTGGCGATCGCGTTCGCCGCGTCGTTCATCCCGTTGTAGAAGTCAAACACCCAGGCCAGGCCGACGACGACAACGAGGAACCCCAGTTCGGGCATGCCCCTCCCTTTAAGGGTTGATCAGGACATAGCGCCTCAGGGCCTTCCCGATATCTTTGGCCGCATCGAGCGCGTCCTCCAGGGGGGTATAGACGCTCTTCCGGCGCTCTTTGAGGACACTGAGCCAGGCCAACTCCAGGGCGTCCCCTCTCGCCCGGGCCTCGTCCTCTCGTCGGCTCAGCTCCTTCATCTCCGCGGCGAGGAGCTCATCGCACTCGTGCTCTAGGCTGATCATCGCGCGGGCGGCCCGGCGCATCTCCTCCTCCTGGGCCTGGTGCCGCCGGAGGCAGCGGATGGCATTCCCCAGCTCCACCGTGGCCTTCTGAAGGATGATCGCGAACTCCCCGAAGCCCTCGGTATCCTCCATCAGCCGGCTGGAGTCGATATTCCGGACCGCCGTCTGGACGAGATCGACGATGTTATCGATCATCTCCGCGATCTCACTCAGCCCGGCCTTCGTCTCCGGCGGGGGGCGGAAGACTGCGGAGAGGGCCTGATTGATCCGGCGGAGGGCTTCATCGGCCCTGTTCTCGACGGCCTCGATCTGGCTCTTGGCCTCCAGGAAGGGGAGGTCGCCGAAGGCGAACTGCCGGAAGAGCCGGGTCGCCTCCTGGCTATAGCCGGCCAGCTCGTCGAGCCGGTCGAAGAGTTCCTCGTTCCGCGGCTTCCGATAGATCGCCCCAAGGAGCGCACGTAGCCCCTTCTGGTCCGGACCCGCTCGAGCCATCGCTACCACCTCGATCTTGGAGTCTGGACTGACTGACAGAACTACTCTAACGAGAAGGGGAAGGGTTGTCCAACTCAGCCCGGCCTGGCCGGCCCTTCGCCGGGGGCATCCCCTTCGGGTATGATGAAAAAGATGGGTGAGTTAGTGCGTTTCGGCGTCTCGATGGATGAGGAGCTCCTCGCCCGATTCGATGAGCTGATCGCCCAGATGGGCTATGCCAACCGCTCCGAAGCTTTAAGGGATCTGGTCCGGGACAGGCTGGTCCAGCGGGAGTGGGAGGCGGGCGAGGAGGTCGTGGGGGTCATAATCTTGCTCTACGACCACCACAAGCGGGAGCTTTCTGACCGGCTGACCGACCTCCAGCATGAGCACCACGACTTGATTCTCTCCACGATGCACATCCACCTCGACGAGGCCAACTGCTTAGAGGTCCTGACCGTCCGCGGCCCGGGGCCCGAGGTCCAGGGGCTGGCCGACCGGCTCATCGGCCTTAAGGGAGTCAAGCACGGGAAGCTGGCAGCCACCTCGACGGGTGAGCGGCTCCGCTAGGTCATCAAGCCCCTCGGCAGCCTTGACCCTTTGTGTCACTTTTGTTAAAATGGTGCTATCTAGGAGATGAGGAGGCTGAGATGGGTTTCAAGCTTAGGATCTTAATTCTCGCGCTGCTAGCACTGGCGGTCGTGCGCGGTCCGCTCGGCCGCGGTCAGGGCCAAGGCCAGGAGAAGCCGGTGGTGGTCGCCACCTCCGAGGTCTTCGGGAGCCTTGCCCGGACGATCGGCGCGGAGGATGTCCTGGTGATCACCATCATCCCCGCCGGCTTCTGCCCAGCCCACTATGACCTTCGGCCCTCGGACTTCCTTTACCTCGCCAAGGCCGAGCTCGTGATCTACCACGGGATCGAGCCCTGGATCGAGCGGCTCTTGGCCAACATCAACCCCCAAGCCAAGGTGATCAAGCTCGGGGGCGAGTGGAATTCGCCTGAGCCCCTCTCTGAAAAGGCCAAGGCCATCGCCGGAGCGATGAAGGAGCTCTGGCCGGAGAAGGCCGAGCTCTTCCAGGCCCGGCTTGACCAGTTCCTCGCGGACCTTGAGGCCCTAGCCCAAGAGATCCAAGGCCGGGCCAGGGGGCTCAGGCTTGAGGAGGTCCCGGCCATCGTGATGGCCTGGCAGGAGGGGTTCGCCCGCTGGCTCGGCCTGAAGATCGTCGCCACCTATCCTCCGGAGGAGCGGCTGACCGTGAAGGACCTCACTGAGCTTGCGGCCAAGGGCCGTGAGGCCGGGGTGAAGCTGGTGATCGATAACCTCCAGTCCGGCGTCTCCTTCGGTGGCCGCCTGGCCCAGGCCATCGGTGCTGTCCACATCGTCCTCACCAACTTCCCCGGCCCCATCCCGGGCGCAGTGGACATGCTCTCGATGCTCCGGGTGAACGCCGAGCTCATCTTCGCCGCCGTCGAGGCCCTCATGCCGGTAGGTGCCCCATGAGCTGGGAACGGATCGATCCAGATATCGACCCCGCCGGGCTTATGCCTCTAGCAGTGAGGCTCCACGGCCACAAGGGGCCATTTCTGGCGATTGGGCTCCGAATGGGGCTCCTCGCCCTGCGGCTCCTCGGCTCTTCGGGGTTCACCGGAATCGCTGCTGAGGCCCATACCGGGACGGAGCCGCCGATCTCTTGTCTCGTCGATGGGATCCAAGTGGCCACGGGCTGCACCGCGGGGAAGGGGAACCTCCGGGTCCTCCCGAGCGGAAGGCCGGAGGCCGTCTTCTCTGCCAATGGCCAAACCCTGCGGGTGGCCTTGCAGGAGGAGTGGCTGAAGCGGCTCCTCGCTTCCGGGGCTAAGGATAGCCTTACGGACGAGGTCTTAACCGCGCCAGAAGAGGAGCTCTTCACATGGAGCCTATCCTCGAGCTAGAGGAGGTCTGGGCGGCTTATCCTGGGGGGAGAGGAGCGGCCCTGAAGGGTGCCTCGCTCTCCCTCTCCCCTCAGGAGCTTGGGCTCCTTGTAGGCCCGAATGGCGCCGGGAAGACCACGATCCTCGAGGTGCTCCTCGGCTTCGTCCCCTATCGTGGCCGGGCTCGGACCTTCGGGCTCGAGGTTCGGGCCCACCGGGCCGAGGTCCGCAAAAGGATCGGCTACCTCCCCCAGGAGCTCTTCTTCCCGCCGGATGCGCCCTGCCGGACCCTCGACCTCGTCCTCATGGGCCGATTCGGCCAGCTCCGGCCTTGGCAGAGGCTCCCCCGAGAGGAGCGCAAGAGGGCCCTTTCCGCCCTGGAGCGGTTCGGCCTCGCTGAGCGGGCGGATTGGCCCATCGGCCATCTCTCCGGGGGGCAGCAACGGAAGGCCCTCCTCGCCCGGGCCATGGCCAAAGGGGCGGAGATCCTCCTCCTCGATGAGCCCTTCGCCTCTTTGGACCCTCAAGCCCGGCTGGACCTGGCCCAGGCCATCCTCGACTTGAAGGATGAAGGACTGACCATCCTCGCGGTGGTCCACGAGGAGGAGCTCCTCGCCCGGGCCGACCGGGCCTTCCTCGTCCGAGAAGGGAAGACTCAGCCCCTTCCCCAAAAGGTCCGCTTGGCCGAGATCTGGGCGGAGGTCCAGCCGTGTGGGCGCTGATCCTCCCGAGCCTCCTCTCCGCCCTGCTCTCCGGGGCCACCTCGGGGCTCCTCGGCTCTTGTGCCCTTCGGCTGCGGCTCTCCGCCTTGGGCTATGCCATGGCCCATGCCGCCTTCGCCGGAGCGGCTTTAGCCTTCTGGCTCGGCCTCCCGCCGCTTGTGCTCTCCTTCCTCTTTGCCCTGGCTGTAGCCGCGCTCTTGGGCCCGGTCGCGGACTACACCGGTCTTCCCGCGGATGCGGTCTTGGCCATCCTCTTCCCGCTCACCATGGCTCTGGGCTTCCTCTTCATCGCCTTAAGCCCGAGCCAGGCCCTGACCTCCCCGGCTTTGACCCTCTTCTGGGGGAGCCTCCTCGGGGTGGGCTGGAGTGATGTCCTCGTCTTAGGAGCGGTGCTGGCCGCTTCCGCAGGCTTCCTCATCCTCTTCCGGCGAGAGGTCTGGGCCACGCTCGTGGAGCGGAGGCTGGCCGAGGAGGCCGGGATCCCGGCCAAACCCATCCTCTGGGCCCTCCTCTTCTTGATCGGCGCGACGGTGGTGGGCTCTCTCCGCCTCGTGGGCGGGCTCCTGATCTATGCCCTTCTTTTCCTCCCCGCCTCCGCGGCTTCGCAACTTACTTTGGAGCTTCGGCAGCAATTCTTTTTGGCCCCGGCCTTGGGGGCCCTCTCAGGGCTCACGGGCTTTGGGCTCTCATTTTGGGCCGATCTCCCAGTGGGGACGAGCATCGCCCTCACCGCCTGCGGGCTCTTCCTCCTCTTTTCCTTCCTTTCGCCCCGACGAAAGCTCCGCTTAGAGGAGGCCCATCGTGCCTGATCTGAGCTGAGCGCACAAGCTCTGCGGGCTCGAAGGCTCAAGCTCCCACATGCGCCGCGCGGGCCTGGAGCTCGTAGAGGGCCGCATAGAGCCCTCGTCGGGCCAGCAGCTCCTCGTGCCGCCCCTCCTCCACGATCCGCCCGTGGCTCAAGACGATGATCCGATCAGCGTCCCTGATCGTGGAGAGCCGGTGGGCGATGGCGATGCTGGTCCGCCCATCCATTACCTTCGCTAAGGCCTCTTGGATCAGCCGCTCCGTCTGGGAGTCGATATTCGCCGTCGCCTCGTCCAGGATCAGGATCTTCGGATTGAAGGCCACGGCCCTCGCGAAGGCCAGAAGCTGCCGCTGGCCGACCGAGAGGGTCGCACCCCGCTCACCCAGCTCCGTCTCGTATCCGGCGGGGAGCTCGTTGATGAATTGGTGGGCCTGGACGAACTTCGCGGCCTCGATCGCCCGCTCCGCCGGGAGGCCCTCCTCGAAGAGGCGGATATTCCCCAGGACATCCCCGGAGAAGATGAAGACATCCTGGAGGACCACGGCCATCTTCGCCCGGAGCCAGCGCGGGTCGAGCTCGCGGATGTCTCGGCCATCGATGAGGATCCGGCCCCGCTGAGCATCATAGAGCCGGAGGAGGAGGTTGATGATCGTCGTCTTCCCCGAGCCGGTCGGGCCGACGAGGGCCACCCGCTCTCCAGGCTTGACCTTGAAGGAGACCCCCTTGAGGACCCATTCTTCGTCCTTGTAGGCGAACCAGACATCCTGGAACTCTACCTCCCCGCGGAAGAGGCCCGCCTCGGTCTCGGCCTCGGGGCCGCCCGGGGCTGGGAGCGAGGCCCTCACCTCCTCCGGCTCGTCCAGGAGCGTAAAGATCTTTTCGGCCGCGGCCATCGCCCCCTGCATGATGTTATATTTCTCCGAGAGATCGACCAGTGGCTGGAAGAGCATCCGGACATAAGAGATGAATGCCACCAGCGCCCCCAAGGTGAAGCTCCCGCGGATCACCCCGCCCCCGCCATACCAGAGGAGGAGGGCCAATGCCAGGGACTGCATCAGGCTGATCAGGGGGTTGAAGATAGCGTAGACGAAGAGTTGCTGCATGTCCGCATCGTATTTGGCCCGGTTGATCTCGGCGAATTGGCGGCGGCTCCGCTCCTCCTGGCCGAAGAGCTGGATGACCCACATCCCGGAGATCGCCTCCTGGAGGAAGGCATTGAGCTGGGCCAGTCTCCTCCGGACGGCCCGGTAGGCCGCGCGGGCCTTGATCCGGAAGAGGAAGGCCGTCAGGGCGATCGCCGGGGCGAGGATCAGGATGAACATCGTCAAGCGGGCGTTGAGCCGGAACATGACGAAGAGGGTCCCGAAGAGGAGGAACCCGTCTCGGAGGAGGTTGACCAAGACGGAGGTATACATCTCGTTGATCGCGGCGACATCGTTCGTGGCACGGGTCACCAGCCGCCCGACGGGGTTCCGGTCAAAGAAGCTCGCCGGGAGCCGCAAGAGGTGCTGGAGGATCTCCTGGCGGAGGTCGAACATCACCCTCTGGCCGGTGTATTGCGCGAGGTAGGCCTGAACGAAGGAGAAGATGAGCCGGAAGAGGAGGAGCCCGCCGAGGACCAAGGCCAGTAAGCTGACCCCGCGGAGGGCGGCCGCGGTGGGCAACTTTGCCGCGGCCCCGGGTTCCATGTAGCGATCGATCGCGACCTTAGTGACATAGGGCATGGCCAATTCCAGGGCCATCAGGAGGAGCCCCAGGGCTAGTGTGGCCAAGAACACCCCGCGGTAGGGCCTCAAATACCGGAGGAGCCGGCGGGTCAGCCGGGCATCGTAGGCCTTCCCGAGCCGCTCATCCTCATAGAAGTAGTCGCGTCTCATCTCACTTCACCTGGGCCTCCTCCAACTGTTGCAACTGGTGGAGCCGGGAGTAGAGCCCGCCGAGGGCCAGCAGCTCCTCATGCCTCCCCTCCTCGATGATCCTCCCTCGCTCGAGGACCACGATCTTATCGGCCCAGCGGACCGCGGAGATCCGATGGGAGATGATGATCGAGGTCCGCGCCCGGAGGACCTCCCGAAGGTTCTCCAAGATCAGCTCCTCGACCCGAGCGTCGACTGAGGAGAGGGCATCGTCCAAGATCAGGATCTTCGGGTCGCGCAGCAGCGCCCTTGCGATCCCCACCCGCTGGCGCTGGCCACCCGAGAGGGCCAGCCCTCTCTCCCCGACGACGGTGTCGAGCCCCTGGGGGAACTCCTCTATCTCCTCCCAGAGCCCGGCCAGCTTGGCCGCCTTGATGATCTCCTCTTCAGTGGCCTCCGGTCGGCCGAAGGCGATGTTCTCCCGGATCGTAGCAGAGAAGAGGAAGACCTCTTGGGGGACCATCCCGATCATCCCCCGCAGCTCGCGGAGATCGGCCTCGCGGATGTCGACCCCGTCGATGAAGACCGTCCCGGGCGGGGGATCGAACCGCCGCGTTAAGAGGTCTACCAGGGTCGACTTCCCCGAGCCGGTGAGCCCAACTACCCCGAGGACCATCCCCGGTTCGATGCGGAGGTCGATCCCACGGAGGGCCGGTGGGCCGTCGTCATAAGCGAAGGTCAGGGCACGGAATTCCATCTCCCCTCTCCCCGGGAGGGGCCTAGGGCGTGCCGGGCTTGTGATCTCCGGCTTCTCCGCCAGGACCCGCATGAGCCGATCCATCGAGGCCGTCCCCCTCTGAAGGAGATTGACGACCCAGCCGAGGGCCATCATCGGCCAGGTGAGCATCCCCAAATAAGATGTGAAGGCCACGAAGTCCCCCAAACTGAGCTCCTCCAGGATCACACCCCTCCCCCCGAGCCAGAGGACGATCGCGGTCGAGAGGCCAGCGAGGAAGGCGATCGCCGGGTCGAAGAAGCCCCAGACCCGGACGAGTTTCATATTCTTCTCCACGAACTCCTGATTGGTCCGGCGGAAGTCCCGTGCCACTCCCTCCTCCTGAGCGAAGGACTTCAGGACCTTGATCCCGGCGATATTCTCCCGGACCCTCTCCGTGAGGGTCGAGAAGGCCGCCTGGACCGCTTGGAATCGGCGATGGATCACCCTCCCGAAGCCGAGGGCGATCGCCGTGATGAACGGGAGCGGGATAAAGGCATATAAGGTCAGCCGGGTATTGATCGCCAAGAGCGCCGCGAGCGAGAAGGAGACCATCACTAAAGCATCGGCCAGGGCCAAAAGGCCCATCCCGCAGGCCATCCTCACGGCATCGACATCGTTGTTCGCATGGGCCATGAGGTCCCCGGTCCGCGTCCGGTTATAGAACTGGGGCGAGAGGGTCAGAAGATGGGCATAGAGCCGCTCGCGGAGGTCCAACTCGATCTTCCTCGCGCTCCCGAAGATGAAATACCTCCAGTAGAACCGGAAGAGGAGGATCACCACCGCGAGCCCGACGATATAGAGGGCATAGCGCCAGAGGTCCGTGCCCCGCCCGGCCGTCAGCTCGTCGACCACCTTCCTGGTGATCAAGGGGACCACGAGCTGGGCCCCATCGACAATAAAGAGTGCCCCGATCCCCAAAAGGATCCGGAAGCGGTATCTCCAGAGGTATCTTAAGATTTCGCCCATCTCACTTGCCTTACTCTAGAGGGCTTTGCAACCGGCCCCTCGGGCCGAGGGGATTATAATGCCACCCCGACAGGGGTTCAACTGGCGATTCAGATGTGAAGCTCGACGATATCCCGATCTTGGAGGGGGTGGTCCCGTGGGACCCGCTGGCCCTCGAACTTCCCGGAGCCCCAAAGCAGGGCATAGCGGAGTCGCTGGGCGAACTCCTGATGGATCGCTCGCGCGAGATCCAAGACGGTGCTCCCGCGCGGGAGGGTGTAAGGCCGCTCCATGTCTGGCTTCTTCCCTGGCTCCTTGGTGTAGACGCGGATGATCCTCAAGGAAGTGAAGATCGCCCGCTTCAGCTCCTCCAGCCCCTCCCCCCTCCCGGCGGAGACAGCCACGAGCGGGAGGCCGCGGCTTTCGGCCCTAAGGCGCGCTAGGCCCTCCTCGGCCCCTGGGAGGTCGAGCTTCGTCCCGCAGAGCAGTCCGGCCTTCACGAGCATCCCCTGATCGAGCCCGGGGCTCGCCTCCGCTGCCAGGCGGATCCGCTCCTCCTCCAGGAGGGCGAGCAGTTCCAAGAGATCCCTTTGGGGGTCCTCAGCGGCGAGATCGATGACGGCTAAGACCAGGTCGGCATTCCGGATATGAGAATAGACCCAGCCCTCAGTGTATCCCCGGGCGAGCGGGGGGAGATCGATCAACTGGATCTGGATGTCCTCGAACTCCATCATCCCCGGGAGGGGCTTGCTCGTCGAGAAGGGGTAATCGGCGATCTCCGGACGGGCGTTGGTGAGCCTAGCGAGGAGGCTGGACTTCCCGGAGTTGGGGAGCCCGGCGAGGGCCACTTGGCCGGCGCCCTCGCGCTCAATGAAGTCCAGGGTAGAGCGGCTCGGGCCACGCTTCCTCGGGGCGGTGCGGAGCTGAGCGATCTTCCGCTTGATCTCGGCCTGGAGCTTCTCCGTCCCCTTGTGCTTGGGGATGGTGGAGAGCATCTCCTGGAGGGCTGCCAGGCGCTCCTGATCCGTCTTGGCCGCGCGGTAGCGGGCCTCGGCCGCTAGATACTCCGGGGTGAGATTCGCGGGCATTTTCGACCCGCCCGGATTCTAGCTAGCGATGAGGACGATCGTCAAGCCGAGCTAGGCTAGGGCGTGAGCATGGCCCATAGGCAGATGGTGAAGAGGGCGTAGAGCGGGAGGGCAAGGAACAGGGCCAGGAGAAGCTTCAGCAGGGCCTTTCTCGCTAATCTCTCCATCTTCGCCTCACCTCACCCCTCTTATACCGGGAGGCGGTGAGGTGGGGAAGGAACGGAGGCCGTCACCGAGCTTCACTCCGTCGGCGGACGAGGTGACATAGATCACTTAGTGATGAGGGTCCCGTCCGCTAGCGCCGGCCCAGCCAGGAGGTAGCCCAGGCTGAGCAAAAGATCGGTCCCAAGGATGGTCAGGACATTAGCCGCCAGGGCGGGGATCAGCTTGGGGAGGTCGTTATAGCACTTGAGGGCCGTCCTTCCAGCCCGCCAGGCCAGCGGGAGGGTGAGGAAGGCGAGCAGGCACCAGCGGGGCATCGCCCTTAAGGCCACGCTCACGCCTATCGCAAGATAGGTCGCAAGGAGCAGGGTGACATAGATGTAGGCTGCCCTTCTTCTCCCGAGCAGGATCACCAGATGGGCCCGGCCGCCCTGCCGGTCGGCTTCGGCATCGGGAAACTCATTCAGCAAGAGGAGGTTGGCCGTGAGGAAGCCCGGGGCGAGGGAAGCGACTCCCGCAACGGGGGTGAATTGGCCGGTCTGGACGAAGTAGGCCCCCAGGACCGGGAGGCTCCCCAGCCCCAGCCCGGCGGCGAGCTCGCCGAGGCCCCAGCGGGCGAGATGTGTGGTGTAGAAATAGATTATCATCCCCCCAGCGAAGATCAGGCTCAAGAGGAGCGGCCCGGAGAGGATCGTGAGATACAGCCCGATCCCAAAGGCCCCCGCTAGTGTCGCCAGTCCGAGCCGATAGACCTCCTCTGGGCGGAGGAGGCCGCTGGAGAGGACCCCGCTCCCGCCGCTGAAGGGGGTCCTCAAGGTCTTAAGATCTATCCCACTCTTATAGTCGAAGTATTCATTGAAGAGATTGACGGAGATGTGGGCCAAGAGGAGCCCCAGGGCGGTCCACAGCAGCCTGCCCCCCGAGAAGCGGCCGCTCTCCCACCTCGCGGCGAGCGGCCCGATCGGGGCGAGGACCAGCGAGAGGAGGAGGAATGGGGCTCGCGCCTCCTTGAGCCAGAGTCTCAGCCTAAGCCTATTCGGGCGCATTCTATTCTAGGGCCTCGCCTCCACCGCCAGCTTATAGCCGAAGCCGCGGACAGTCAGGATGAGCCTCGGCTCTTCCGGGTCCTCCTCGATCTTATTCCGCAGTAGGTAGATGTATTTCTTGACATCCTCAGAGGAGGCGAACTCGCTCCCTGCCCAGATCTTCTCCAGGATCTCCCGGTGGGAGAAGACCTTCCCCGGCCTGGAGGCGAGCAGCCTCAGGAGATCATACTCCTTGGGGGAGAGCTCGATCGGCTCCCCCCGGAGCCGGACCTCCTTCTTCTCATCGTCGATTGAAAGCTCCCCGACCTCGATCAGTGGGCCTGGGGCGACCCGACGCATCACCGCTGCAATCCGGGCCTCCAGTTCCCGGAGGTCGAATGGCTTCGTCACATAGTCGTCGGCTCCGAGCTCCAATCCCCGGACCTTGTCCTCTGTGGCGTCTTTCACTGTAACCATGATCACCGGGACGGAGGAGTCCTTCCGGATCTCCCTTAAGACCGTCCAACCGTCGAGCTTGGGCATCATCACATCGAGGAGGATGAGGTCGGCCCCGCTGGCCGTGAACCGCTCGAGGGCCTCCGTGCCGTTCGCGGCTTGGAGGACCTCATGCCCCTTCGACTCCAGGAAGCGGCGGAGGAGCTCCCTTGAGGAGGGATCGTCCTCAGCGACCAAGATCCGCATGGCCTACCCCCTGAGGGATGGTGAAATGGAACTTCGTCCCCTTCCCTAGCTCGCTCTCCAGCCAGACCCGCCCGCCATGGAGCTCGACATACTTCTTGACGATCGCCAGCCCCAATCCGATCCCCATCGCTTCCCTCCGATCGGAAGAGTCGACCTGAGTGAAGGGCTCGAAGACCTTCGCCTGATACTCTGGTGGGATCCCCCGGCCCGTGTCCGCGACGGTAAAGCAGGCCTGGCCGTCCGCCATCGCGGCCTCGATCTCGATCCTCCCATGCTCGGTATACTTCAACGCATTATTCACCAGGTTCATCAGGACTTGGCGGAGCTTCGTCCGATCGGCCTGGAGGAGGAAGGGCTCGACCCGCGATTCCAGCCGGAGCCCGCGCTCCTGGGCGAACCGCTCGAAGCTCTGGACCACCTCGGCCACTAGCCCGGTCGACTCGACCTCCTCAAGGTGGAGCCGCTCCTCACCCGCCTCGAGCTTGGAGAACCTCAGGATGTTCTCGATCAGCTCGAGAAGATGATTCCCCGAGGAAAGGATTGCCTCGATGTCCTCCCTTTGCTTGGCGGTCAGAGGCCCCTCGATCCCCTCAAGGAGGAGCTGGGAGAACCCCCGGATCGCGTGGAGCGGAGTCAAAAGCTCGTGCCCCATTATCGCCAGGAATTCGGACTTCACCCGGTTGGCTTCGCTGAGCCGCGCGTCCCGCTCGGCGATCGCCTCGGCCATCTTGTTGAACTCCTCCGCGAGGAGGGCCAGCTCATCGCTCCCCTTGACGGGTGCCCGGGCCTGCCGATCGACCCGGAACCGCCTCACTGAGGCGGATAGCTCCTCGACCGGCCCGAGGATCATCTCGTAGAAGATGAAGGCCACGAGGATCCCGATCAAGAGATAGCAAAGCGAGACGAGGGCGATGACCCCCAGCTCTTGGCGGATCTCGCTCCGGACCCGGGCGAACGAGAGCCCGACCCGCACATAGCCCCGGGCCGGTTTGATCCCCTCATCAGTCATCACCAGCCGCGAAGGGAGGCTCTCCCAGACATCGAGGTAGCTCACCCCATCGGCCAGCTTCCGCCTGGCCGCCCCCTCAGTGGCGAGGCCCACCTCGAGCGGGGGGACCTCCTCCAGCCCCGGCCTTGGGGCGGTGTAGGTCTGCCCGCCGACCGTGACCTGGATGAAGAGCACATCGCCCGAGACCGCGAGGGTCTCCGCGAGGAAGCGGAGGTTCTCTGCCCAGGTGAGGAAGGGGATCGTAGTGTCGGCGAACCGCTCAGCCAGGGTGTTCACCAGCTCCCTCCCATCCTTGAGGAGCTGGCTCTCCAGCTCGCTGGAGAGCCGCTTGAGGGAGATGGCCCCGAAGGAGGCGGAGAGGAGGAAAGTGAAGGCCACCAAGGTCAGGACGAACTTATACCTCAGGCTGAACCCCCGCCGCTTCATCTTCTTTCAAGTTTAACAGAGATAGCGCCCCTCCGGCAAAGCCCCTTGACAGCCCCAATTGTGGCCCTTACAATTGTGCTAAAGTGGCAAGAGGGGGCTCCGTCATGAGAGGGTTCGGATTGTTTCTCCTATTGCTACTCTTATTCTGCTCGACTCGCGGCGAGCTGAGCCTCGGCCTCCCCTGTCCTTCCTTGAACTACCTCGCGCTCTGCAGCGAGGTCCCCTCGACCGGGCCGCTCATCAGCGACCTAACTAAAGAGGGCCTGAGCCTCCAGGCCACGCTGCTGACCGTGAAGGAGATCGAGGCCTTCCTCACAAGGGCGGCAGACCTCGGCCAGCCCCGGCCGCCGACCGAGCTGAATGCCCTCTTCTGGGGCCTCGGCCTCTCGTTCGACCTCTGGAGCTGGGGCGAGAGCTCACCCGAAGCGGAGCTCTCCCTGGGATTTGGAAACATCGCCGCGCTCGAGGCGAGGCTCGACTTCTTCGCCGCCCTCATCGGCCTGATGCTGGAGAAGCTCGGTGGCCCCCCACTCCCCGAGGGCCAGGAATTGAATTTGGTCCTCAAATTGGAGGATCTCCGCCTCGCCCCGGGGGTCCTCCTCGGAGGCCGGAGCAGGCTCACCCTGGACAAAGACCTCAACTTCTATGTCGATCAGATCACCCTCACACTCACCACCGGGCCTCTCAGGAGCGAGACGGAGGTTAACCCCGAAGGGTTTGTCATCACTGAGGAGCGGTTGGGGGTCGAATTCGAGCTCGGGCCAATCTCCATCACCAGCGGGATCGCGGTCGGACCCCAAGGGGTCACAAGGGAGATCATCCGGCTGAGCGCCTCCACCGGTGAGCTGAGCCTGGTGAGTGAGGCCTCATTCACGACCGGGCTGGGGGAATTCAGGATCGGCGCGACCATCGGGGACTTGGAGCTCTCCGCGGCCTCGGTCCTCACCCCGATCGGCCTAGGGAGCCAGACCTTCCAGCTCAGGTTGGAGTTCTAGCCGCCCCAGTTGAGTTTCCGCTCCAATAGGAAGAAGAAGCCCGGGGAGTCAGCCACGACCAGTCTAATCCGAGAGGGGGAGCGCCGGACCAAGAGCTCCTCCCCAGGGAGGAGCTCCCCGGAGGAGTCACCATCGACGAGCAGGGTCGCGGGTTGGTGGGCTAAGACCCGGAGTTCCGCCTCGGGGGGGAAGATGGCCGTCCGGAGCCCGAGCCGATGCGGTGCGACCGGGGTGACGATGATCATCTCCAGGCGGGGCTCGACGATCGGCCCCCCCGCGGCCAGGGAGTAGGCCGTCGAGCCAGTCGGAGTGGCGAGGATCAGCCCATCTCCGGGGTAGAGGCCGACCCGCTCTCCATTGGCAAAGAGCTCGAGCTCAGTGAACCCTCCGACCGCCTTTGGGGCGAGGAAGAGCTCATTGAGCGCGAGGAACCTCTCCTCGCGGAGCTGGCCCTCGAGCATCATCCTCTCCTCCAGGCGGAACTCGCCCCGCCGGAGCCGCTCCAGGGCCTGGAGGGCCTCCTCCGCTCCGACCTGGGTGAGGAAGCCGAGGCTCCCCAGATTGATCCCCAAGAGCGGGGCCGCTTGTGTGGCGAAGCGGTGGGCCCCGCGGAGGAAGGTCCCGTCCCCCCCGAGGGTCACGACCACCGTCGTCCCCAGCTCGGGCCCGGCCTCGAGGCCCTCCTCGAGGCTCCCATGGACCGCGACCTCGATCCCCCGCTCCTTCCCCCAGACCGAGATCCGTTCCACCAACTGGGCGGCCCCGGGCTTAGCGAAGTTCACCAAGAGGAGCAGCCTCTTTAAGTGGATGTTCATAAGACGAGATCAGAGGTGCTTCCAGCGGCAGAGGAGCCGTTCGAGCAGGTCGAGCAGCCCATAGAGGATGAGCCCGAGGAGGCCCATGACCATGATCCCGGCGAAGAGGTCCTCATATCTGAACTGGCGCCGGACGCTCTGGAGGAAGTAGCCCAGCCCGGAGTTGACCCCGGTCGTCTCCGCGAGATAAAGGGCGGCGATCGCGATCCCGATGGAGATCCGGACCGAGGCCAGGACCTCGGGGAGCGAGGCGGGGATGACCACATGGCGATAGACCTGCCACTTATTGGCCCCAGCGCTCCGGACGCTCAGGACATAGTCTGGGGGGACATTCCTCGCGGCGTCCCTTGCCGCGAGGAGTGTCTGGAAGGCCACGATCAGGGCGATGATCGAGACGATCGAGAGCTCACTCAGCCCGAAGAGGACGAACAATAGAGGCAGAAAGACGATCTTGGGGATGGGGAAGGTGATGTAGATGACGGGGCTAAAGATCCGATCGAGGAACTCCTCATGGCCGAGGACCAGTCCGATCGGGGCGGCGACGAGGACGGCAATGAGGAGGCCGAGCAGGACCCTGAGCCCACTGGCGAGGAGGTTCCTCCCCAGCTCGCTCCAACTGTTGTAAAGGGCCTTGAAGGCCCGGATCGGGTCGGGGAAAGCCCTTGCCTTGGCCGGCTCATGGAGGAAGACCAGCTCCATGATCAGGCTCCCGAGGAACCACACTGCTAGGAGGATCACCAGCCCCAAAAGGTAATAAAAGAGCTTCCGTTGCCGGCTCATCTAGAGGAGTTCGCGTAGCCGCCTTACCAGCTCATAGAACTCCGGGCTCCGGCGGTAATCCGGCCCGCCCAGCCCGGGGTTCGCCAATTCCGCCTTGACCTTTGCCGGACGGGGGGTGAGGACCGCGATCCGTTGCCCGAGGAAGACGGCCTCCTCGATGTCGTGGGTCACGAGGACCATCGTCAACTGCTCCTTCCGTTCCTGCCAGAGCTGGAGGATCGAGTCCTGGATCTCCTCCTTCGTCTGCTCATCGAGGAAGGCGAGCGGCTCGTCCATCAAGAGGGCCGCCGGCTCGACGGCCAGGGCCCTTGCCAGCCCGACCCGCTTCTTCTGCCCACCGGAGAGCTGGGCCGGATAGCGGTCCCGCAGCTCGGCCAGCCCGAGCTCCTCAAGGAGCGCCTCTACCTTGGCCGAATGGGCCCGATCGAGCCCGCCGTTCAGCTCCAGCCCTAATACGACATTCCTCCAGATGGTCTTCCAGGGCAATAGTCCGATCTCCTGGAGGATGAGGGCCACATCCCGCCGCGGGCCGCGGACCTCTTCCCCGGCGATCCGGACCGCCCCGGAGGTCGGGCGCAAAAGCCCGGCCAAAACATAAAGGAGGCTAGTCTTCCCGCAGCCGGAGGGGCCAATGATCGCCAGGCTCTCTCCCCGCCCGACCTTGAGGGAGAGGCCGGCGATCGCCGGCATGGGCTGCCCCCGCCCCCGCCCGAGCCGATAGTCCAGATGGAGGGCCTCGACCTCGATCATGCTATCAGGAAACGATTATCCGTCGCTTGGGCATAGGAGATCCTCTGGAAGATGAACCGCTTGGCCAGAGCCCACTCCACCACCGCCTGGAGTTCCTCTTCCGCGAGGAGTCGCGGCTGAGGGAAGCGGGGGATATCAAAGATCTCGAGGAAGCCCTCGGGCAAGTCCGCTCTAGTATACTGACGATCGGGGAGCACCTGGTTGAGGACCTCGATCCCGATATCGGCCGCAAGGTCGAGGAACTCCTCCCGCGGCGCGGCGTTGATCTCCTCCACCGCCCGGCTGTAGGCCCGATAGAACCGCTCGAGCTGCTCCGGCCGGTCTGATAGGGCCTTCCTCTGGAAGGCGATCACAGCAGGCATGAGCTTAATCCCCTCATAGGTCGAGAGGTAAGTCGCACGGTCCCGCTCCTGGAGGAGGGTGTCCTTCGGGCCGGCGAGGGTGGCCAGCGGCTCAGGGAGGACGGCCGCTAGGATGCTCCCACCGATAAGCAGGGTGTAGATGTTCACTAGGTCCCCGCCCTCGGTGTAGATGACCTTATCGTCGAAGCTCCTCCCCAGACCGGCCAAAAGTTGATCCGTGGCATAGTGCATGTCCGATCTCATCAGGATCATGATCGACTCAAATGATCTGCCGCTGACGCGACTGAAGAGGTCTTCCAGGCTCCTGATCCCGAATGGCCCACTCCCTAAAAGGACCAGGGTCCGGCCCCCTGGGAGCTGCTCGAAGGCCGTGGAGGTGATAGCGATCTCAGCCCCGGCGTTGGCCACCCCGAAGACGACCGTGGAGAGGTCGCAGATCAGGCCGTCGAGCCTCCCCGAGATGAAGGCATCCCGGCGGGCCAGATCCTCGGGGAGGGAGAGGATCTCCACCTCCAACCCCTCGGCCCGGAAGAGCCCCTCCTTCTCAGCGAACTTGAGGGGGATGGCCTCGAGCGAGAGGGGATAGCTGAGCTGGAGTGGCTTCTCAGTCTTAGCCCGGGGGAGCCTTGGTGAGGTGAGCAATCCCAGGGCGGCGAGACCGGCGAATTTGAGGAAGGACCTCCGCGTAAGCTTGGCTTCCATCTTCTCTTCTACCTCCCGATCGCGCAGGGTCTTCCCCATTATAGTCGGAGGCCTATGGGGGAGCAATATCTAAGACCGCCGCGCCGCGAATCCGCCCCTCCTTCAGCCGAAGGAGGACCTCGTTGGCCTCGGCGAGGGGATAGACCTCGACCTCGGTCTGGATCGGGATCTTCTCCGCCAGCTCTAGGAGTTCTCGCGCATCCTCTCGGGTCATGTTGGCCACGCTTCGGACCGTCCGCTCGCCGTAAAGGAGCTCATAGCTCAGCTCCGGGATCGGGGTCATGTGGATCCCCGCGAGGGCCAGAGTCCCTCCAGGCCGGAGGGCCCGCAATGCCTTCGGGACGAGCCAACCTGCTGGGGCGAAGATGATCGCACCGTCGAGCTGCCGAGGCGGCTCATCCTGGGGCGGGCCGACCCATGCTGCCCCCAATTTCTGTGCCAGTTCTTGATGCCCTTTCGTCCGAGTGAAGACATAGACCTCACACCCTAGGTGGCGGGCCACCTGGATCGTCACATGGGCCGAGGCCCCGAAGCCGAAGAGGCCGAGTCGCTCCCTCGCCTTGGCCTCACTCAACCGGAGGGCACGGTAGCCGATGATCCCGGCGCAGAGGAGCGGGGCCGCCTGGGAGTCCGAGAAGCCCTCGGGGATGGGATAAGCGAAGGCTTCCGGGACGATGGCATACTCGGCATAGCCGCCGTCCACATGGAGGCCGGTGAACTTGGCATTGGGACAGAGGTTCTCCAGCCCCTTCCGACAGAATTCGCACTCCCCACAGGCCCAGTTGAGCCAGGGGACCCCGACTCGCTGGCCCAACTTGAAGCGCTCCACCCCTTCCCCGCGCTTCTCGACCACCCCGACGATCTGGTGGCCGGGGATGAGCGGGAGCCGCGGGAGCTTGAGATCCCCCTCGACCGTATGTAGGTCGGTATGGCAGACCCCGCAGGCCCGGACTCGGAGCCTTATCTCCCCCGGCCCGGGCTCGGGGAGCGGGACCTCCTCCAGCACTAAAGGCCGGTCCGCGATCGGTCTCGGCCGGCGAAGGACCATCGCCTTCATTGCTCTAGGCTCACTTCTTGAGCTCCCGGCCGAGCCTCTCTTCCACGGCCTTGACCTTGTGCCGGATCCGGTCCTTGGGGACGCCCTTGCGATCGTCGATGTGGACCCAAGTGGAGACACGGTTCGCCCGCTCGAGCACTGCCTCATGGCAGCGCTTGATCAGGGCGAAGACCTCGTCCCACTCCCCCTCGATGATCGTCCCCATCGGCGTGAGCCGGTAGTCCAGCCCGCTCTTGTCCACCAGATCCAGGACCCTGGCGATCTCCTCGGAGAGGCTCTCGCCCCTCCCGATGGGGGTGATGCTGAATTCCGCGATCATAGCCGATACTGCTCCACAATCTTCCGCTCCGCGCCGATCTCGACATTGATCTCGAAATGATCCTTGATCCCGGAGTGCTCCAGCTTCCGCTTCAAGAGATTATCCAATTGGAAGATCCCCGCGGAGTTGGACATCTTGATATGGATCTCGACCGGCTTCTCCTTCCCCCGACGGACCCGGACCTTGTCGATGGCCATCGCCGAGACGGAGTGGATCGTGATCCCCCCGATCTGGAAGGGGATCCTCGCCCGCCCTTGCTCCATGTCCAGTGCATCGGCGACCTTCAGGACCCCGGCCTCGACTGTCAGGGGCTCGACCTCGGTCTTGTGGGCATAGATCGCATGCAAGACCTCGGCGGTCAGGATCGCCATCTCCCGAGGCCCATAGAGCCCCTCGATGAGCTCATGAATCAGCCCCGGTGCGAGGGCGATCGAGAACTCCTCATGGTTCTCCCGGTGGACGATGTGCCCGATGTCATGCAAGGCCGCCGCGAGGACCACGATCACCTCAGCGTCGGCGGGCGAGAGCTTGTGGTGCTTCACTACGCTCGGCTCGATCCCGGCAGTGGCGAGGAGCCTCAGGATCTTCAGGGCGAGGTTGGCCACGATCTTGATATGGACCGGCCCATGGTCGTTGATCCCCATCCTGTCGATCACATTGACATTGGAGCAATACCAGTAGGTCTTGAGCGGCTCATGCTGGGAGATCCGCCGCTCAAGCTCACTCAGCTTCTCATTCCCGTTATGAGGCAGGTTCAAAATCATCTTACCCTTGGCTCAGGCTCACCCAAGCTAGGATTCAAATGCTCTAAGAGGAGCTTCAGGGCCCGCTCCGCTGTGCGGCGCTTGTTCTCCACCCGCTCGCCCTGCCAGATATGGCGCTCGCACAATTCTCGAGTCGGGGCGACCAGGGCGATATAGACCAGGCCGACCGGCTTCTCCTCCGTCCCGCCACCCGGCCCGGCGATCCCGGTGGTCGCGAGGGCCAGGTCCGAGTCGAAGAGCCTTCGAGCCCCGCGGGCCATCTCCAGTGCCACGGCCGCGCTCACGGCCCCCTCTTTCGCCAGGGTCTCGGCTCGGACCCCGAGGAGGCGCTCCTTGGCGGCATTGGAGTAGGCCACTACACCTCCTAAGAAATAGTCCGAACTGCCAGGGACATTCGTGATCATGTGGCCCAATAGTCCGCCGGTGCAGGACTCGGCCGTCGCGAGAGTGAGCCCCCTCGCCCGCAGGAGCGCCCCGACCTTCTCTTCCAAGCCCATCCTGACTGAGCTAGCTCGACCCCTTATCCCGGAGGTCCTGGGGAACGGTCGTGTCAGTCGAGGTCACCTGCCGGAGCCGCGCCAGCCCGTCGATCTCAGAGATGACCTCCACGACCGCGGGGGGGACTAACTCCTCCCAGGGCTCGCCGTTGACCATCCTCCGCCGGATCTCCACACCCCAATAGAGCTCCCGTTCGACCATCTCTGTCCGGCGAACCTCGATCCCCTCCTCCTCGAAGAGCCGCCGGATCAGGGGATTATTGGAATAGACCACCGAGAATGGCGGACAGATCGTCTTGATGTGGGCCACATAGAGGGAGTTCCGCTGGATGTCCTCGATCGGCAGGACATAAGTGACGATCGGGAGGTGCTTGATCGCCCGGCGGACCATCAAGACCCGCTCACCGGCGGTGAAGGGGTTATCGAAGGAGTGGCTCCACTGGGCGCTCCCGATCCCGATGATCAGCTCATCGACCTCCTTAGCAATCTTCTCTATGACCGCATGGTGGCCGTTATGGTAGGGCTGGAATCGCCCGAGAAAGAGGCCGCGCTTGCTCTTGTTCAATCCTCCACCTCGCTCTCCCTAAGTATATAGGCCCACAGTGGGCCTCACAAGGGTCGGACGGACCGACTGCCTGGCTCGCTTAGCTTAGCTCAGCTCGGCTTGACCGGCCTTTGTGCTTCCCCTATCATCTCGGGCGCTAGCCAAGCCCGAGCCAGGCCGGGCAAGCCAAGCAAGGAGCGTGGTCCTTAAGTGAAGCGCGCGATCATCATGGGCGCAGCCGGGAGAGACTTCCACAACTTCAATGTCTATTTCCGCGAGAACCCCGATTATAGGGTCGTGGCCTTCACTGCGACCCAGATCCCCAACATCTCCGGGAGGAGGTATCCTCCGGAGCTGGCGGGCCCGCTCTACCCTGAGGGGATCCCGATCGAGCCGGAGGAGCGCCTCCCGGAATTGATCAAAGAGCAGAAGGTCCAGCAGGTCGTCTTCGCCTACAGCGATGTCTCCCACCAGCATGTGATGGAGCGAGCGGCCATCGCCCAGGCCGCGGGGGCCGACTTCCTCCTGCTCGGCCCAGACTCGACGATGCTCAAGGCCAAAAAGCCGGTAGTGGCGATCACGGCCGTTCGGACCGGCTGCGGGAAGAGCCAGACCACCCGGAGGGTGAGCGAGCTCCTCCGTGCCAAAGGGAAGAGGCTGGCGATCGTCCGCCATCCCATGCCCTACGGGGACCTAGCGAAGCAGGCGGTCCAGCGGTTCGCCAGCTATGCCGACCTGGACCGGCATAACTGCACGATCGAGGAGCGGGAAGAATATGAGCCCCACCTCGATCATGGGAATGTCGTCTTCGCCGGGGTCGATTACGAACGGATCCTCCGCGAAGCGGAGCGCGAGGCGGATATCATCCTCTGGGATGGGGGAAACAATGACTTCCCCTTCTACAGCCCGGACCTGTGGATCACCGTCGCTGATCCCCTCCGTGCTGGCCATGAGCTGACCTTTTGGCCCGGCTCGGTCAACATCCGCGCGGCGGATGTGGTGGTGATCAATAAGGTCGATACCGCCGCTGAAGAGCAGGTCCAGCGGGTCCGGGAGAATGTCCGGAAAGTCAATCCTGGGGCGATGATCATCGAGGCGGCCTCGCCGATCTCGGTCGAGGCGCCCGAGCTGATCCGAGGGAAGCGGGCCTTGGTCATCGAGGATGGGCCGACGCTCACTCATGGCGGGATGAGCTTCGGCGCCGGGCGGCTGGCCGCGGAGCGATTCGGGGCGCGGGAGTTGATTGATCCCCGGCCATTCGCGGTCGGCTCGCTCGCCGAGACCCTCACGAAGTATCCCCAAGCGGAGCAGGTCCTCCCGGCGATGGGTTACGGGAAAGAGCAGATCAAGGAGCTAGAGGAGACGATCCGCCGGGCCTCACCGGAGGTGGTGATCATCGGAACCCCGATCGACCTCCGCCGGCTCATCGAATTTGAGGCCCCGGCCGTCCGCGTCCGCTATGAGCTCCAAGAGATCGGCCGCCCGACCCTAGCGGAGGCCCTCCAGCGGCTCCTCTGACTTGCTCGAGAGCCTCGAGTGACCTAGCTCACTGACAGAGATCACCTGCATCCGAAACCACCTTCCTTCCAGCCCTCCGGCGGGGGGGCTATAAGGAGCTGGAATTGGAAGGGAGGTTCAAGAAGATGAAGCTGGCTTTAACTGCGCTCCTGGTGCTGGTCCTTTTACTGGTCGGCAGCCTTGTGGGGTTGGCCCAGACTCAGCCCGCGACCCCCCCGTCGGCCCCCTCTCCGGCCTTCGGGCTGGCCCTCTCTCTCCCGCTGATCACCATGCCGCCACTCACGCTCACTACGGCCCTCACTTTCATCCACCTCTACGCCGAGGCTCCGCTGACCCTCGATCTGGCCGCTAGGCTGGGAGTGGCCTTCTACTTGAGCGCGGCCCTACTCCGGGCCGACCTCACCTCCGTCGAGAGCAGCCTCTTGCTCTTCCTCAACCGGGGGATGGCAAGATTCTATCTCGGCGGAGGAATCGGCACCTTCCCCTATGAGGCATTCACCGCTCTGGGGAACCCCTACGGTCCGGGGATGCTCCTCTCTCTCCATGAGCTGGCGGGCTTCCGGGTCACCACCGGGCCGTTCTCGATCTTCGCCGAGCTGAAGTATGAGGTGATGCCGAACTCGCTCTGCTGGCTCGATGTCGACGGGGACGGGGCTTACGACGGCGTCTGTGACGGGAATGGGGCCCTCTCGGCCCTCGAGATCTCGATCGGCGGGATGGTGAGCTTCGGCGGGGCGGCCTGCTTCGTCCCTTGTCCCAGTCCCAGCCCTTAAAAGGGCAGATAGAGGTAGCCCCTGCCGGCGGGGTGCCGGGACTGCTGCTCTTGGGCCGGGGGTGGATAAATTGAAGGGCGAGGCCGGCTGACTGAACTGACTGAGCCCGAGCCCCACCCCGGCCTGGCCTGAGGGCCTCGTCTGATTCCCTTTTGTCCCTCCGGCTGGTCGATTGACCTTTGACCCTCGATCTGATAAACTGGACTGAAATACCATAGAGGGAGGGGAGATTTGAGACCGGAGGCACGAGAGGGGTTAGAGCTCGAGCAGCTCCGGCTGCGGGTGGCTGAGCTTGAGCGGGCGGAAGGGGCCTATCGCGAGCTCTTCGAGGACGCTAGGGATGTCATTGTCACCTTCGACCTTGAAGGGAATGTGACGGCCGTGAACCGGGCCGCTGCAGAATATGGCTTCCGCAAGGAGGACCTGGTCGGGAAGAATATGCTCGAGTTCGTCCCCGAGCGCTACCATCCCCGGCTGCTCGAGGAGCTCGCCCGGATAAGCCGAGGGGAGCCGATCCAAGGGGAGATCGAGCTCACCACCCCCAAGGGGCCGAGGATCGCGGACTACCGGAGCAACCCGATCAGGCAGGCGGGGAAGGTCGTCGGCCTCCAGACGATCCTGAGGGACATCACCGAGCGGAAGCGGCTCGAGCGGGGCCTGGCCGGGATCTACGCCCTGGGCCGAAGGTTGATCCTCTCCCGGAGCGAGGAGGAGATCGCCCAAGCGGCGGTGGAGGCGGCCCGGGAGGTCCTCGGGCTCGAGGACTGCGGCCTCTTCCTAGTGGACGAGAAGGCCGAGCGGCTCATCTGTGTCGCCCACACTCTTGGACGGCCCCCCGGCCCGGAGGAGTTCCCCCTCGCTAGCGAGCGGGGGATCATCCCCGCCGTGGCCCGCTCTGGGGAGATGATCCTCCTCCCGGATGTGACCAAGGACCCACGGTTCGTCGGGGGGCGGTTCGCCAACCGCTCTGAGCTCTGCGTCCCCTTGAAGGCGGGGGAGCGGGTCCTCGGGGCCCTCAACGCCGAGAGCCAGGAGTTGAATGCCTTCACCTCCGAGGACTGCCAGCTCCTCGAGGCTTTGGCCAATGCCACCGCTGTGGCCTTGGAGAACCTCCGGCTGTTTGAGGCCCTCCGGGAGAGTCATGAGCGGCTGGAGCGGCTCCTGGAGCAGATGGTCGATGTCCTCGCCACCACCGTCGAGGTCCGGGACCCCTACACCGCGGGGCACCAGCGGCGGGTGGCGGAGCTGGCCTGCGCGATCGCCCAGGAGATGGGCCTCCCTCAGGACCGGATCGCCGGGCTCAGGATGGCCGCTCAGGTCCACGACATCGGGAAGATCTATATCCCCGCGGAGATCCTGAGCAAGCCGGGGAGGCTCAATCCGGCCGAGTTGGGGCTGGTGCGGGTCCATCCCCAGGCCGGCTATGAGGTCTTGAGGCAGATCGACTTCCCCTGGCCGGTGGCTGAGATCGTCCTCCAGCACCACGAGCGGCTCGACGGCTCGGGCTACCCCCGGGGGCTCAAGGGGGAAGAGATCATGCTCGAGGCCCGAATTCTAGCGGTGGCCGATGTGGTGGAGGCGGTGGCCTCTCACCGGCCCTACCGCCCGGCCCATGCCATCGAGGAGGCCTTGGGAGAGATCGCCAAGCACAAGGGGCGGCTCTACGACCCCCAAGCTGGCGAGGCCTGCCTCCGGCTCTTCGAGAGGGGATACAATCTGGATCTGAGCCCGAAAGGACCTTCCCCGCCCGAAGGGGCTTGTCAAGCCCGCTCACTCGGTGTATAATACCTTCGCTGAGCTCCGATAAGGGCAAACCCGCCGAGAGGCGGGGGCGCAAAGCCACGGGCCCTAACACTGGCTGATTGGGGAAGGAGGTGAAGGGCAGCCGGGCTGCCGAAGGGCGAGGAAGGGACGCATCCCGATAAGGGCAAACCCATCGCAAGGTGGGGGCGCAAAGCTACGGGTCCCTCGGGGATCGCCGGGCTGCCGAAGGATGGCAAGAAGAGCGGTCATCTCCGGCTTGCTTCTTCTCGGTCTCTCGTTATTCCTCAGTGCCCAGGCTCTAGGGACAGGTGACTCCGCTAGGACGACGATCTCTTGGACTGTCCTCCCTTTCGCCCGCCTCTCACTCGAGGGCCAGACCGACCAGGCCGTCACGACGACATTTGTGCTCCCTCAGCCGAGCGAAGCGGACCTGGAGCGGGGCTACCGCGAGATCCCTAGGGCGCTCACCCTCATCGCCGCCAGCAATGTCCACTGGAGGCTGGCGGTCCGGGCCGCCGAGCCCGACCTCGGAAGGAGCTATGACGGCCGCTACACCAAGCCGCTCAGCGACTTCCAGCTCCGCGTGGGGAGCGAGTCCTATCGCCCGGTCAGCAACTCCGATCAGGTCATCGCTCATGGCCCGAGCGGGCGCCAAAAGGTGGAGGTGGACTACCTCATCCTCTTCGACCGCGAGCATCATAGGCCGGGAGACTACCATGTGACCCTGACCTACACCATCACCACCGATTGAGAGCCCTGCTTGCCCAGGAGTAAGAGCAGAGTTGGATAGCCGGCCTTGAATGGCCGGCTTTATTGGTTTATTATTCCTTCTCGATACAGGCCGAGAGGCCAGAAGCAGATAGATGACCCTACGGAAGAAGACGCTGATCACTATCGGCTCAGTGCTCCTCTGCTCAGTAGCCATCATGTATCTCGTCCTCCGGTCGCTCTTCCTCGGGGGCTTCCTGGCCCTGGAAGAGCAGGCCACCCGAAGGGAGGTCGAGCGAACCCTGAACGCGCTAGCCGATGACCAGGCCAAGCTGAGCGCCCTCGTCGGCGATTGGGCCGGTTGGGACGATACCTATGCCTTCATCGAGGACGCCAATCCGGAGTATATCCGCTCCAACCTCGTCGATCAGACCTTCAGCGAGCTCGGCTTGAACTTGATGGTCTTCGTCCACTCCTCGGGGAGGATCGTCTTCGCCAAGGCCTTCGACCTCCAGGAGAGAAGGGAGGTGCCAGTCCCAGAGGGCCTCTTGAACAGTCTCACCCCTGAGAGCCCGCTCCTCCGGCCCCGCGAGGAGCCTCCCAAAGAGGGGCTGACTGGGCTCCTCCTTCTAGCGGAGGGGCCACTCCTCTTGGCCGCCAGGCCGATCCTCACCAGCGAGAAGACCGGCCCGAGCCGGGGCTCGCTCATCATGGGCCGCTACCTCGATGCTGCTAAGGTCGCTCAACTGGCGGAGTTGACGGACCTCTCACTAGCATTCCGGCGAGTTGATGAGCCAGGACTAGCCCTAGAAGACCCGGCCTTCGCCGCGGCCCGCACGGCCCTCTTAGCGGGGACAGGGGCGACGACGCTCCCTGTCCAGCGGCTCGACCGGGAGCGGGTCGCCGGCTATGCCCTGCTCCGAGATATCTACGGCCAGCCGGCCCTCATCTTGAGGGTGGACCTCCCGCGGACCATCTACAGCCAAGGGCTGGCGAGCTTGAACTACTTCATGTTGGCCCTCTCTACCATCGGCCTGGTCTTCACGGCCACCGCCCTCCTCCTGCTCGAGAGGGGTGTCCTGGCTAAGCTGGCCCGACTCGAGCGGGCTGTCCGCCGGGTCACGGCGAGCGGCGACCTCTCGGCCCGCCTCCCCTCCAAAGGGGGCGATGAGCTGGCGAGCCTGGCTCGCTCGATCAATGAGATGCTTGCTAGACGCGAGCAAGCTGAGGAGGAACTCCGCCGCTCAGGGGAGCGCTACCGCAACCTCTTCGAGAATAGCGCCGATGTGATCTATGTCTGCGATTCTCAAGGCCGACTCGTCGATGTCAACCCGGCGGTGAGGAAGCTTCTCGGCTACAGGGAAGAGGAGCTGATCCGGATGGACCTCTGCGAGAATTATGCCGACCCGGCCCAGCGGGAGGAGTTCCACCGGCGACTGGCGCGGGACGGCTATGTAGACATGGAACTAGCGTATAAGCACAAGGACGGCTCAATGAGGACGGTCCACGAGATCAGTGTGGCCATCAAGGACAGCGCGGGGCGGCTGGTGGGCTATCAAGGGATGATGCGGGATATCACCGCTCAGAAGCGACTGGAGCAACTGAAGGCCGAGTTCCTCGCCACCGTCTCCCATGAGCTTCGGACCCCGCTCACCTCGATCAAAGGGTATGCCGACCTCCTCTTGGCCGGGGAGACCGGCCCCCTCAATCCGGCCCAGGAGGAGTTCCTCCAGGTTATCTCCCGGAACGCCGACCGCCTGACCAAACTGGTCAACGACCTCCTGGACATCGAGCGGCTCGAGTCGGGGGAGCGGAAGATCGAGCTAAGGGACCTCGCGCTCGACGAAATCTTGAGGGATGTGGCCGCCACTTTCGCCGTCAATGCCCGGGAGAAGGGATTGGCCCTGGAGGTCGAGCTGGAGGAAGGGCTCCAGGTCAAAGGTGATGCCGACTACCTCGCTCGGGCCTTCGCCAACCTCCTCTCCAATGCCATCAAATACACCAAGGAGGGGAAGGTGAGCCTCCGGGCCCGGGCCGACACCGTGGCCGGGGAGGCGATCGTCGAGGTCACGGATACCGGGATCGGGATGGACGCGGAGGAGCTCGGCCGGCTCTTCACCAGGTTCTTCCGCTCCACCAACCCCTATGTCCGGGAGGCCACGGGGACCGGCCTGGGGCTGGCGATCGTCAAGGCCACGATCGACCGTCACGGCGGGGAGATCAGGGTCGAGAGCAAGCCGAATGCGGGGACGAAGTTCACCGTCAGGCTCCCGCTCTCCAAGAGCTGGCTCAAGCTCGGGCTGGACGGAGGACTGACTGATCAGGATGGCTAAGAAGATCCTCCTCGTCGATGACGACCCTGATATCTTGAGGCTCCTCCGAGCCTTCCTCAGCTCCCGCGGGTATGAGGTCCTCACCGCCGAGGACGGCCCAAAGGCCCTGGAGGCCTTCGCTAAGGAGCGGCCGGACCTGGTCCTCCTCGATGTGATGCTCCCGGGGATGGATGGCTGGGAGGTGCTCCGGCGGATCCGGGAAGGCAGCTCCACCCCAGTGCTGATGCTCACCGCCCGGGACTCGCCGATAGATACGATCCAGGGGTTCACCCTCGGGGCCGACGACTATATCAGGAAGCCGTTCGACCTCATGGAGGTGGCCCTCCGGATCGAGGCGGTCCTCCGGCGGGCCGGGGCGGCCCCGAAAGAGGCGCTCATTGAGGTCGGGCCGCTCACCATCGACGATAAGAGCAAGACCGTCCAGGTCCGAGGAGAGGTGGTGAGCCTCTCCCCCAAGGAGTATGAGCTCCTGCTCCTCTTAGCTTCAGAGCGGGGGAGGGTCTTCTCCGATCGGGAGATCATCGACCATCTCTGGCCGGGGAGCAGCTTCGCCCGCCCCGGCGATGTGCAAAAATACATTTACCTCCTCCGCAAGCGGATCGAGCGGGACCCGCAGAACCCCGAACTGATCCTCACCGTCCGCGGGTTCGGGTATAAGTTGGCGGGGTAGCCCCCCGCTTCCATCAGATTTCCAGCCCACTTCCATCGATATTCCAGCCTGAGGGCCTTATCCTTCCCAATGGTGGAACCTATGGAAGAAGGATTGGAGGGCTTGCGAAGGCTCTACCTCGAGGAGGTCCGCGGGGCCCTCAACCTCTTCGGACAGTTGCTCAATGACCTCGAGGCCGATCCTCAGGCTGAAGCCCCCATGGCGGCCCTCTTGGAGCGGGCCCATCGGCTCAAGGGGAGCGGCGGCTCCTACGGCTACCCTCGGCTCTCCGAGCTGGCTCAGGAGATGGAAGAGGCCCTCCAGCTTCAGAACAGGCCGCTGGCCGCCCCGGAACTGGGAAGGCTCCGGGCCCTCCTTCGCGAGCTGGAGGAGGAGCTCCAGCGGGCCGAAGCGGCGCTTGGGCTCAAGTTCGAGCTTGAGCAAGAGCCAAAGGGAGGAGGCGACCGCTTGAGGATCGCGATCGTCGATGATGATCCTCACCTCTTGGAGCTCGTCGGGGGGCATCTCCGCCAAGCGGGGTTCGCCACCAAGGCCTTGCAAGACCCGACGGAGGCGCTCTCAACCCTGAGGGAGTTCAAGCCGGACCTCTTGCTCCTGGACATCGAGATGCCGAAGCTGACCGGACTGGAGCTCTGCGCCTCCCTCCGCCGGGAGGTGGAGTTCCAGAAGCTCCCGATCTTCTTCCTCACCGGGAGGGGCGATGTGGCGACCAAGGTCCGGGGCCTGGAGGCCGGGGCGGACGACTACATCACTAAGCCGTTCTACCCTGAGGAGCTGATCGCCCGGATCGCCGCCCGGCTCGAGCGGAACCGGGTGCTCACCGAGCTGGCGGACCTCGATGGCCTGACCGGGCTCTACAACCACCGGGCCTTCCAGGAGAAGCTCCGCTGCACCCTCGAGCGGAGCAGAAGGTATGGAAGGGTCTTCTCCCTGGCCCTCCTCGACCTCGACCGGTTCAAGGCGATCAACGACCGCTATGGCCATCGGATGGGCGACTCCGTCCTGAAGGCCCTGGCCGAGCTCATCAAGTCCAAGGGACGGAAGAGCGACCTACCCGCCCGCTACGGCGGGGATGAGTTCGCCCTCATCCTCCCCGAGACCATCAAGCCCCGGGCCGTGGCGGCCCTGACCAGGCTCCAAGGGGAGTTCCATGAGCAGCGGTTCCAAGCCCCTGAGCAATCCGAGCCCTTCAGGGCCAGCTTCAGCGCCGGAGTGGCCGGCTTCCCCGAGGACGGGGCCTCGCCGGACGAGCTGATCGAGCAGGCCGACCGGGCCCTCTACCGGGCAAAGCGGCTCGGAGGGGCCAGGGCCCTCCCTGCTAAGAAGCCCTAATAGCTCCAGTCTCTGGGATTTCCATGGAATTTCCAGCCGCTTTCCTCCGACTTTTCAGCCCGCTTCCATCGACCCTCCAGCGGGGGTGACTTAAACTCCGAGGCGAGACGAAAGGTCAGAAACCTGACCTAGGAAGAGAAGATGGAGGTAACACCGATGAAGAGAATAGGAAAGACCCTGAAGGTAGCGACCCTCGCGGCATTAGCGATCGCGGCCCTCTGGGGGACGATCTCCCTCGGGGCCGGGGACGGCGGGAAGACCACGGTCTACTGGAATGCCAACTGTTGGATCACCCTCAATGTCCACCAGGATGTCTTCCTGGGGACGATCACCGGGCCGGATCAGATCCTAGAGGACACCGAAGGGAACATCGTCTCCCTCAGGACCAACTGCCATAACGGCTATGTCCTGGCCGTCCAGGCCGTCGAGGCTACCACCCCTCCGGGCTTTGAAGGGGACATCCTCGCTGACTTCGCCTGGAAGGTCGCCAAAGTCGAGGGGAATGTCAGCGGCTACCAGGGGAGCTATGTCAGCTTCCCGGGATTCAATCAGATGATGAAGGCCGGGACCGGGGAGAAGCCGGGCGCGGCCTACTTCCATATGGCCTACAAGTATACCTCGGACGAACAGGACATCCCCGGAGATTACAGCATCACCCTGGAATACACCGCAACCTCTCTGTAACCGGTTAGTCGCTCATTTCGGGGCCCCGGGCTCATGACTCGAGCCCGGGGCCTCTCTTTATTTTATGGGTGTCAAGCCCCCGGCCGGGGAATGTGATCCACATTACAGACGACCTTCGGCTCAGCCTTTGTATAATATTGTTTAAGTGGACCGAAAAGGCGAACCCATGGCGACATGGGGGCGCAAAGCCGTGGGTCCTCCACGGACTGCCAGGCTGCCGAAGCCACCAAAGATTCACATTTAGGAGGCTAGAATGGCAAGATTGAGATGGCTTCTGGCAGCAGGTTTGGTTCTGCTCCTCGGCCTTGCGGGCTTGGCCCAGACAAGCCAAAATACGACTGTTCAAGCGACCGCGCTAGCGGCTCTCCGCTTGACGGTGGACCCCAATCTCGTCGACTTCGGGGACCTGACGGCAGACGACTACGAGAGGGGCTATAAGGAGATCTCTCCCGCCCAGACGCTCAAAGTCAGGAGCAATGTCAACTGGCAGGTCAATGTCTGGGCCACAGCCCCGACTTGGACTTACACTGGGACTTGGCCGGACCCGAATAAGCCCTGTGAAGATCTGGAGTGGAAGTCCTCCTCCACCGACCCGCGAGTGACCGCGACCCAGCCCGACTATACCGGGATGACCATCAACGAAGTCCAGGTGGCCGCGGGGAATAGAGGGAATAATATCCTCGTGAATACCCATTTCAGGGTCCTCCTCGCCTGGGAAGAGGACCCACCGGGGAGCTATACCCTCCAGATCGTCTACACCCTGACGAGCGCCTAGGCCTTGGAGTAGAATGCTGGGGAGGGCCGCAGGGAGAGGCCCTCCCCAGCCCCTGAGCTAAGAAGATGCTGAGGAAGAGCTTTATTCTCCTCTTGACCCTTGCGGCGGTGCTCCTGACCTCCTCAGCCCTGGAGGTCTCCCAGATCGAGTTCGACCTCCAGGTCCCGGCCGGTGGGAGCGGGACCTTCTCCTTCCTCGTCCACAACGATGAACAGATCACCGACGACATCAAGGTCTACCTCGTCGACTGGGACCGGGATGTCGAGGGGAATCACCGCTTCTATGAGCCGGGGAGCCTCCCTCGCTCGAATACCGCCTGGATCACCGTGACCCCCACGAGCTTCTCCCTTAAGCCCGATGAGGCCCGCGAGGTCCGGTTCACCATCACTGTCCCGCCCGATGTCCAGGGGACCTATTGGGGGATGATCATGGTCGAGGGGCGGCCCCGGCCGCAAGAGCGGGGCGGGACGACGGTAATGGTGGTCCCCCGGTTCGGGATCAAGGTCTATGAGACCCCACCTTGGACCGGCACGAGAGCCGGCCGGATCACCGGGGTCCAGCGGCTCGGGCTCAACCCGCTCACTTTCCTCATCGGCTTCGAGAACACCGGGGATATCCACCTCCGGGTGAGCGGGGAGGTCCAAGTCCTAGATGCTCGGGGCGAACTAGTGGAGCGGATCGAGGTGGCCCAGTTCCCGATCCTCCCCGGGGCGGTCCGGGAGGCCCGAGCTCGGGGCTCCTCACCTCGCCCCGCACCGGGCCGATACTATGCCCTGGCGGTCCTCGACTTCGGGAGTCCCGATTATCTCCCCGCGGGGCAGCTCATTTTCGATGTCCCTGAGCTCAAGCTCATCCCGATCGGAGGAGCGGCGAATCCGCCACAGGACCTCGATGGGGACGGCTTCTACGAGGATGTGGACGGCGATGGGGCCTTTACCGCCGCTGACCCGGACCTCCTGGAGGCGAACCTCACCACCGCTGGGGTCCAGAACAATTGGCCGGCCTTCGATTTCGATAACGACGGGGATGCCGACGGCGAGGATGTGGCCCTCCTCCGGGGACTCCTGTCCCGGGGCTAGCTGACCGAAAGAAGCCGAGCCAGATCCTACAGTCCCTTCTTCCCGGCCATTAAGTCCGCCTAGAATCGGCCAGGAGAGTGCGACCCGCGATGCGCCGGCTGATCCTCATCTTATCACTATTCCTGCTCTATCAGGCGGCCGCGTTCGCCCAGGTGGAGCTCGAAGCTGTCTCCCCGCCGAAGCAGGCCCTACCAGGGGAATTCGTCACCCATGTCTTCTCCATCCGGAACCGCGGCGCGGCGGACCGCTTCCTCCTCGAGCTTTCCCCCTCTCCTGGGCTTGAGCCCGTCTCCCCGCCCACGGCGGTCGAGCTGGAAACCGATGAGGAGCAAGCACTCTTCATCACCGTCTTCGTGACCGCTCAGGCCGAGGCGGGCGAGAACCTCCTCCAGCTTAAGGCCACAGCCGAGAGCAGTCCCTCGATCACTGCCTCTGCGACTGCGATCATCATCGTCCTCCCTCAAGCAGCGGTCGAGGTCTTCCCTCCGCCGGAGGTCCAGGCCGATCCCGGCACGCGGGTCCGACTGGAGTTTGTGGTCCTCAACCGCGGGAATCTCCCCGACTCCTTCAAGCTGGAGGTCACCAGCTCACCGGAGATCGTCGCCGAGCTGGAGGAGGGCCAGCTCGACCTCCTCCCCGGGGAGGCCCGGAGGGCCGGGGTCCTCGCCACGGTCCTCCCGACCGCCACGATAGGGAGGCTCAGGGTCACACTCAAGGCCAGCTCACTCACTAAGCCGGAGGTGAAGGCCGAGGCCACGGCCTGGATCAGCCTCCTCCCGCCACCGCCCCAAGCGGTCGGCGGGGCACTCTACGCCGAGCTACCGGCGACGCTCGAGTTCCGGCTCGAGAGCCCCCTGCTCACTGAAGAGCGGGCCCTCTCACTCGACCTCTTCGCCGGTGGGCGGATCAGCAAAGAGAGCTCCCTCCGGCTCGAACTCCATCTCGCCGACCTCTTCGCGGGGCTCGAGCCGGGGCTCCTGTTCGGCTGGGGCACCGCTAGGGACTCCTTCTTCCTCGAGCGGGCCGCCGACAGCTTGCGGCTCAACTACCTCGGCCTTCCGGAGGCAGGACTGAAGCGGCTCGAGCTCGATCTTCTGGATTATCCCGGCCCGCCGGAGCGGCATGACCTCCGGCTCACCATCGCCCAGGCCGGGGCCCTGGATCTCACCCTCACCGCGGAGGCAAGTGGCACAGCCGAGGGGATTGACGGGGCTCTCAGCAGCCACCTGGGGTTCTACTTCGGCGACTCGCTCCTCCGGCTCGGTCTGGCCCTCCGCGGCCCGACCCTCGGGGATCGGGTCAGCGGTGAGCTGGCCTACCGGACCTCTTCCCCGAGCCTCCCTTTGCTCACCCTCTCACTTGGCTTAAGCGAGGAGAACCTGAGTCAGAGGCCGACGGTCTCGGGGATCACCACCATCCGCAGCTCCTTCAGCGGCTACCATACATTCGGGCGGGAGCTCCCCACGCTCCGCCTCCGGGCCGAATTCGAGGAGCAGTTCAGCGAGGGCCTCTCCCCCGAGGTCAATCGGGTGGAAAGGACGGCCTATTCCAGCCTCAGCCAGCCCATCGGCCAGGCGACACTGGCTTTCACTGCCAGCACTACCAGGGAGAGCGATCGCGTCACCGGGACGGATTATCAATACTCCCAGTATGAGCAACTGCTCAGCCTGAGGCCGGGGGGAGGGGCCCTCCTCTCCCTCCGGCTCAGCGAGGCTCTCACCGATGACCTCATCTCTGGGATGGTCACTGACACCTCCTTCGGCTTGGAGACGGGGCTCACCTTGCGGGTGGGGGCCCTGGCCGCGGCCTTGCGCGGGGCCTGGAGCGAGGAGGGACTCGAGCTCGCCCTCTGGCTGGCGGTCGAGTCCCAGGCCTGGGAAGGGGCGATCGAGACGAGGGCCTCGCTCCCGATAGTAAGTGGGGCCGCGGAGCTAGGAGTGGCCCTGGAAGGCCTCCTGAGGTTCAACCTCCCCCTCCCGTTCATCCTCACTAAGGCCCGGGTCGAGGGCTACATCTTCATCGATGAGGACGGCAATTCGGCCCGTGATCCCGGCGAGCCGGGTGTGAGCGGAGTCTTCCTCCAGATCGGTGAAGTGACAGTCCGCTCCGACGGGGAGAAGACCGGGTTCTACCGCTTCCCGCCGCTCTGGCCCGGAAGGTATCTCCTCACGATCCGCCGGGTCCCGGCTGAGCTGGCCCCGGCCGTGGCCCTCCCGATCGAGCTCGAACTGGAGGCGGGAGAGGTCCTCAAGCTCGACATCCCTCTAGCGAGGGCCGCGGCGATCTTGGGAGTGGTCTTCAAGGACCTCAATCGGGACGGCCGGCGAGAGGAAGGCGAGCCCGGCCTTCCGAGGGTAAGACTGATCCTGAGCGATGCCGAGTTGGTGGACACCTACACTGACTCGCAGGGCGAGTTCGTCTTCACCGCCCTCTTGCCCGGGAGGTATTCCCTCTCCCTCGATCCTGCGACCCTCCCGGCCCGCTATGAGCCGACGACCCCGACGAGGCTCGAGCTTTTCCTCCAGCCTGGGGAGGTCCTCCGAGTGGAGTTCGGGGCGGCCGAGCGGCCCCGCCCGATCGTCGTCACCTTCCAGCCACCCTTTGCGGACTTCACCTATGCCCCAGCGGAGCCGAAGGCCGGAGAGGAGGTGACCTTCGACGGCTCGCCCTCATTCGATCCCGATGGCTACATCGTGAGGTATGAATGGGACTTCACCGGAGATAAGGCCACCGACGCCGAGGGGAAGGTCGTCAAGTGGGTCTTCCCCAAGGCCGGGGACTACCCCGTGACACTGACTGTCACCGATAACGATGGCTATACCAGCTCAGCGACTAGGACCATTTCCGTCCGGGGCTAGAGCCGACGGAAGAGCCTCCGGCTGCGATAGAAATAGTCGGCCCCAGAGACGAGGGCCAAGAAAAGCGCCAGCCCGATAAACAGCGCTTTTGCGATCTCTCCGGCCTCGCCCCAGTCGAAGTAGCTCTTCCCTAAAATGACGAAGACCAGCCCGATCTGGGCGAGGGTCTTGAGCTTCCCCAAGGTGGAGGCCCGGATCACTAAGTCTTGGGAGACGGCCAAGATCCTCAACCCGGTGACGAGGAACTCCCGGGCGAGGATCGTCATGACGATCGCCGCCCCCCAGCTCCCGAACTCCCCGAGCTGGAGGAAGCAGATTAAGGCGGAGGCGATCAAGAGCTTGTCCGCGATGGGGTCGGCGAACTTCCCGAAGTCCGTCACCTGGCGCCAGTTCCGGGCGATGTAGCCGTCGACGGCATCGGAGAGGGCCGCGATGGCGAAGATGAAGATCGCCACGATCTTCCCCCAGGCCGGAGGAATGAGGATGAAGACCATCAAGATGGGGATGATGGCGATCCGGAGCAGGGTAAGCTGGTTCGGCAGATTGATCTCCATCCTGGGAGGAGTATAGAAGGGGCCGGGGCCCTTTGCAAAGCCCCCTTCCAGGGCTATAATCCGCCAAGTCAAGATCACCTTCAAGGAGGCCAAGTTGAGGAAGATCATCGTCCACGGCGGGGCGGGGACGGTCCCGCCCGAGGTCCAGGAGAAGCGAAAGCCGATCCTAGAGGAGGCGGCCCGCGAAGGCCTCGCGGCCCTGGAGATGGGGCCAGAGCGGGCCGTCGAGCGGGCGATCAACATCCTCGAGGACTCGGAGTGGTTCAATGCCGGCTTTGGCGGGGCGATCCAGCTCGATGGGGTCGTCCGCTTGGATGCCTCGATCATGAACTCTCGCCTGGAATGCGGCGGGGTCGCCTCCCTCCCGGGGATCAGGCACGCCATCTCCGTGGCCCTCCTGGTGATGAAGGAATCGCCGCATGTCCTCCTCTCCGGGGAGGGGGCCCTCCGCTTCGCCGAAGAGTTCGGCTTCAAGCAGGAGGATCTGCGGAGCAAAGGGGCCTTAGAGCGGCTCGCCCGGCTCCAGGAGGAGCTCTCCGGGCTCAGCTACCGCCAGCAGCTCGCCAAGCTCCGGGAGCGGTTCAAGCTCCAACCGACCGGGACGGTCGGGGCCGTGGCCTTAAACGACAGGGCGCTCGCGGCCGGGACCTCTACCGGCGGGCGCTACACCATGTTCCCTGGGAGGGTCGGGGACACCCCGCTCATCGGGGCCGGGACCTACTGCAACGAATACGGCGGGGCCTCGGCCACCGGTGCTGGGGAGGATATCATCCGAGTCTGTCTGGCCCGTGAGGTCGTCCGCTATATCGAGGAGGGGGCCCACCCCCAAGAGGCGGCGGAACGGGGGATCGCACTCTTAGCCCGGAAGACCGGCTCATTCGCCGGGGTGATCGCCCTCGACCGGTTCGGGAACCACGGCGTGGCCTTCAATACCGCCCAGATGGGGTTTGCCTTCCGAGAAAGTCCCTAGTGATGAGGTTTATCAGCACCACTGTCAAGAATCCCCTCTTTTTGGTATAATTAAAACCGGGGGTCGAGCACGCTTCTCGATCCACACGCTTTACCTCTCACCCCCAGATCAAGAGGCTGCTCGACCCCTCCTCTCACCACCTCTTCCTACTAGTCTCGGTCCTCGACCCAAGCCGGCATTGCCTCCATGCCATGAAGTGCTCCGCCCGCTTGAGAGGCAAATCTCATGTCATGGCCTGGGGATCGCCAGGTCTGCCGGGCCCTGCTTAGAGAGGGTGGCCTGGGGGAAGTTCTCCTGGATCGTCTCGTGGATGATCTGGGCATACTTCACCTTCTCCCTTGCCCAGTCAGCGAGCAGCCCGGCGCTCACCCAGGGCTTATATAAAGCTTGTGGCCCGACGGCACAGGCCGGGCCGGGCTCGATCTTGAAGTAACACGGTGCGGTCACCCTTGCGAGCTCCGGGCCGTCGTAGATCCGGGTATAGCCCCCAAAGGATTCGGTGAGCATGATGTGCACATCCAGGGGGATGGAGATGGCCTTCCTGATCGCGGCGAACTGGGGCAAGCTCAGGTCGGCCACGGGGTTGAAGGAGCCCGCCCCTAAAGATTCGAGGAGCCTCCCCCCCGCAGGGTTGGCGTGCCCGGCGTAGATCGAGACCTTGAAGGTCACATCCTTGGGAATCTCGCCGGACTTCTTCATCTCATTCAAGAGCCAGAGGAGCCCCTCATCGATCACCAGGAAGCCGCGGAAGCCGAGGTCGATCCCCCGCATGATGTCGGCGATCACCTGTTTTAGGCCCTCCGAGCCGCGGAACCTCAGGCCGGAAATGATCCCCTCCGGAGTGAGCGGCTGCCTTCCGATATCCCAGGCGGCCCGCGGGCCGGGGGTTAGAATTACCTCCAATTGCGCCTCAGCCGCCATCTGGGCGAAGGCCCGGAGCTCCCCTTTGTCGAGGAGTGTCGCGCCCATCACGACCGAGATCACCCGATGGATCGGGACTTTTCTCTTTTCCATCTCAGAGATGACCGCCTCCAGGACCTGGGGCCGCTCGACCCCCGAGATCTCCATCCGATACCAGGCCCCGTCAGGGAACCGCTTCTCTGAGGTCGGGAGGTCAAAGGCATCCCGGCCGGGGATACCGTGTCGCTCCATCAGTTCGGCCACCTTCTCCAGCTTCATCGATCCCTCCTTTAGGATCACCCTCGCCCCACCCCCTCTAAGGGCGAGGGTCATAGTATCAGCAACTCGCTCCTCTTGTCCTGCCAGGTGAGGAGGAGCTCGGCCCGCCCGTCCAGGTAGCTCTGGACCGTCTGGAGGGCCAATTCCGGGCGGTTGTTCGTCCGGGAGAGGTGGGCGAGGAAGGCGGCCCGGAGCCGCCCTTTGGAGGCCAGCTCGGCCAGGGCCTCCCCACAGGCCTCATTCGAGAGGTGGCCGACCTCGCTCCGGATCCGCTGCTTCAAATCCCAAGGATAGGGCCCATTGCGGAGCATCTCCAGGTCGTGGTTCGCTTCGAGGACCACGACCTCACAGGCGGCGAGGGCCTCCAGCGCGGCCCGGCTCATCACCCCCAGATCAGTGGCCAGTCCGACCGAGCTCTTCCCATCGCTGACCAGATAGCCACAAGGCTCGGCGGCATCGTGGAAGATGGGGAAAGATGTGATCCGAAAAGGACCGATCTCCAGCTCTTCCCCTAGGGCGAAGTGGCGCAACTCCTCCTGCCCGCTGAGGCACCACCGCAGCGCCTCCAGCGTCCCCCGCGTCCCGTAGATCGGGCAGCCGAATCGCCGGGCGAGCGAGCCGGCCTCACAGCAGTGGTCGGCATGCTCGTGAGTGATGAAGATGGCCGCGACCTTCTGATGAGGGGCGAGCCCGAGTGCCCTCAATTCCTGCCGGACCCGGAGGCAGCTCAACCCGGCATCGATGAGGATTGCTGTCCCTCCACACTCGATGAGGGTCGAGTTTCCACCGCTCCCGCTGCCGAGGACACAGACTCTCATGGTCTAACCCTTCGGACCTGGATTATAACCCTATACCCAACTTTTCTCCAAACCGATTCCTGACCTGAGTCAGGCCGCCGGCTGAGCTGGAGCATTCTACCCCTCCACCTAGCCATGGTATACTTACCCTTGAGCAAGGGCCAAAGGCCGCCCAAGTGAGATCTCAGGAGGATTAGATGGCGAAGGTATTGGTAGAGGAACTGAATCCGTTTAAGATCGCTCAGAAGCAGCTCGATGAGGCGGCAGAGATCCTCGGATTGGATGAGCCGACCCACGCGATGCTCCGCGAGCCGATGCGCGAGCTCCATGTCCTGATCCCCGTCCGGATGGACGATGGGCGGGTCGAGGTCTTCAAGGGCTTCCGCGTCCAATATAACGATGCTCGCGGCCCGACGAAGGGTGGGATCAGGTTCCACCCCCAGGAGACTATAGATACGGTCCGGGCCTTGGCCGCTTGGATGACCTGGAAGACCGCGATCGTCGACCTCCCTTATGGGGGGGGTAAGGGCGGGGTGGTCTGCAACCCCAAGGAGATGTCCGAGCGAGAGCTGGAGCAGCTCGCTCGGGGCTATATCCGCGCCTTGGGGGAGTTCATCGGCCCGGAGAAGGATATCCCCGCACCCGATGTCTACACCACCCCTCAGATCATGGCCTGGATGATGGATGAATTCTCCAAGCTCCGAGGATATAACGCGCCGGGAGTGATCACCGGGAAGCCGGTCCCGCTGGGTGGCTCGCTCGGACGAGATGATGCTACCGCCCGGGGCGGGATCTACTGCGTCCGCGAGGCGGCTAAATACCTGGGAATTGACCTCGCGAAGGCTACGGTCGCGGTCCAAGGCTACGGGAACGCGGGTAGCTTCGCCGCGATCCTCTCCAAGAAGATCTTCGGCTCGAAGATCGTGGCGGTCAGCGACTCCCAAGGTGGGGTCTACTCCGAGCGGGGGCTCGACCCCTACCGCCTGCTCGAGCACAAGAAGGAGACGGGGACGGTCGCCGACTTCCCCAACTCCGAGAGGATCACGAACGAGGAGCTCCTCGAGCTGGATGTCACTGTCCTCTGGCCCTCGGCCTTGGAGAATGTGATCACCAAGGAGAATGCCGGGAGGATCAAGGCCAAGATCATCGCCGAGGCGGCCAACGGGCCGACGACCCCGGAGGCCGATGAGATCCTCCACGAGAAGGGTGTCTTCGTGATCCCCGACTTCTTATGTAATGCCGGCGGGGTGACTGTCAGCTACTTCGAGTGGGTCCAGAATGTCACAGGCGATTACTGGCCCCTCGAGGAAGTCCACCAGCGTCTCGACCAGAAGATGACCAAGGCCTTCCAGGAGGTCATCGGGATGTTCGAGAAGAAGCGGGTCCACATGCGGCTGGCGGCCTATCTCGTGGCCGTCCAGCGGGTGGCGGAGGCGATGAAGCTCCGCGGCTGGGTCTGAAAGCTAACCCCCTTTCTTTCAACTGAGGCCCAAGGCCTAACCAACCCCGGGCCTTGGGCCTCCCCCTCCCTCCTCTCCTGACTCCGCCTGCCGAAGGGACCCAGAGGCGATGGCTTATATAGTGGCCTACGCCACAGACTTACATGGCAACAGGAAGCTCTATGACCTGCTCCTGGACCTCGCCGCTCGAGCCTGCCAGGCCGTGATCATCGGGGGGGACATCACACCCAAGGGGATTTATAATTGGAAGCCCGGTGAACCCATCCCCGGAATCGAGCGGCAGCGGGCCTTCCTCCAGGACTACTTGATCTCCGCCTTAACCGCGTTCCGCCAGAAGGCTGCGGTCGAACTATACATCATGATGGGCAACGACGATCGCCGAGTGAACCTCGAATTGCTCGAAGCGGCGGAGGCAGCAGGGACGATCAAGCTGTTGCACGGACGGGTCTACCGGCTCGGCCCATACAAGATCGCCGGCTACCCCTTCATCCCCCCTTCGCCATTCTTCCTCAAGGACTGGGAGAAGTATGAGGACCGTGGGCGGCTCGCCCCGCTCTGGCAGGACCCGATCCTCGATATCGCCGAGACCGGAGTCCGGACGGTCCCCTTCACCGAGAGGACCACGATCGCCGAAGACCTTTTAGAGCTGAAGCGGCTCTCCGATCCGAAAGAGACGATCTATCTCTTCCATGCCCCGCCCTACGGAACGGAGCTCGACCTGATCGAGGTCGGAAAGAGCCGCTACCAGGGCTTGGAGCTCGACCCCCATGTCGGGAGCACCGCGATCAGGAGGTTCATCAAATCCGAGCAGCCGCCACTCACCCTCCATGGCCATGTCCATCTCTCTTACAAGCTCTCCGGCCAGTGGCGGACCCAGCTCGGCCGGACGATCTGCCTCAACCCCGGGAGCCAATTCGAGCGGGACATCCTGAATCTGGCCCTCATCGACCTGGAGGACCTGGACAGGATCGAATTCCTCGAACTGACCCCTTAGCGGCTCCAGATCCGGACCGGGCTGGTATAGGGCGAGCCGAGGACGGCGCCGTAACCCTCGCGGGCCTCGACCTCACGGTCATCGACGAGGTGGATGTCGAGCATCCGGCCTACCCCTTCGGCCTTATCCCCCATGAGGGCCCGGTAGTAGTTGGAGATGAGGGAGTTCAGCCGCTCCAAGAGGAGTGCGAGCGCATCGCTCTTCTCATTGACCCAGATGATGATGTCGACATCGGAGCAGGGCCGAGCCCGGTCTTCCATGCAACTGCCGTAGATGTAGACGCTCCGGACCACCGTCCCCAGCCGGCTCAGGTATTGGCAGATCTGATTGACCAGGGCATACCGGAAGGTGCTGTGGACCCAGGTATCACCCCGAGCGAGGAGCTCGAGGACCTCTTCCGGGGGCTTCCGCAGCTTCTTGGCACAGAAGGCGAGCGCGGAGGTGAAGGTCCGGACCACATCCAGGCTCAAGCCCAAGAGGCCGCTCGGGACATAGCTGTTCATTCGCCCTCCTTGGAGGATCGTTCCTCACGATCCACCCCCTGCTTGGTTTGCGGGGTCCGCCTTTAGGGGAAGATCCCCCGCTTCTTGATCGCCTGGGCCACCCGCCGGACGCCGAGCATCAGGGCCGCCATCCGGAGCGAGACCCCCTCAAGATGGGCCAGGGTCCAGACCTCGGCGAAGCTCTGCTGCATGATCTTCGCGAGCTTCTGGTTCGTCTCCTCCTCGTCCCAGAAGAAGGACTGGAGGTCCTGAACCCACTCGAAGTAGGAGACGACCACTCCGCCGGCGTTCGCCAGGATGTCCGGCACGATGTAGACCCCCTTCTCCGCTAGGATCACATCGGCCTCCGGGGTCGTCGGCCCGTTGGCCCCTTCGACGATGATCTTGGCCCGGACTGAGCCGGCATTCTCAGCGGTGATCTGCGCCTCGAGGGCCGCCGGGACGAGCACATCGACATCGAGGGCCAGGAGCTCCTGGTTGGTGATCTCCTCGACCCCCGGGGCGGAGTAGCCCTTGAGGAGATGGCCGGGGGATTGGGCCACATACTCGTTGATCTCGGCGATATTCAATCCATTGGGGTTATAGAGCCCGGTGGAGATATCGCTCACCCCCACGACGCGGCAGCCCTCGCGGGCGAGCAATGTAGCCGAGACGGAGCCGACATTCCCGTAGCCCTGGACCGCGACGGTGGTCTTGGTGATGTCGCGGTTCAGCCGCTTGAGGATCTCCTTGGTCACGACCATCACCCCTCGGCCGGTCGCCTCCCGCCGACCTTGGGCCCCGCCGAGCTCGATCGACTTCCCCGTGACGACCTCATCGGTATAGTAGTCGCTGAAGACGGAGAGGGTGTCCATGATCCAGTCCATGACTACAGCGTTGGTATTCACATCTGGGGCGGGGATGTCCTTCTGCGGGCCGATGATCGGCCGGATCATCACCGCATACCGGCGGGTCAATCGCTCCAACTCGCCCAATGAGAGCCGGGTCGGATCGCATCTGATCCCGCCCTTAGCCCCGCCATAGGGGAGGTTGACCACGGCGCACTTCAGGGTCATCCAGGTGGCGAGGGCCTTCACCTCATCGAGGGTCACGGCGGGATGGTAGCGGATCCCCCCTTTGCACGGGCCGCGGACGCTGCTATGCTGGACACGATAGCCGGTGAAGACCTCGATCCGGCCATCATCCATCTTCACTGGGAGGGAGACCTCCAGGACCCGCTCCGGATGGGAGAGGATCGCGAGGAGCCCCGGCTCCAGCTCGAGCCGCGCGGCCACCAGCCTCAACTGGGTGAGGACCATCTCATAGGGGTTGACGCTTGCCGCTGGCACGGCCTCGACTATCGTAGCCTCCGAGGCCTTGGACTCTTGAACCTCTATCATCTCTGCACCACCTCACTATCAGGTTAAGGAAGGGATAGGGCTCTTGCCGCGACTGGGATCATATAAGCGGCCTTATTTTTCGCGCTCGGGCGACTGAAAAGGCCAGCGAATTGGGTGGACTTTTCAGGGTGGTTCGGGGTTAAAGTGTCTCTTCTAGGATCGTCAAGTAGAAGTCGGCGGTCAAGGCGAGGCTATCGAGTTTCTCCTTATTGATGATGGTGATCTTGGAGTCCTGGACCGAGATGATCTGCTGGTCCCTGAGCCGCTTCAGGAGCTTGAGCAGGGTCTCCTCCGAGATCCCCACCATCTCCGCCATCAGCGCCCGCGGGAGCTCGAGGTTGATGATCGTCCCTGCGGGGGTCTCATGGCCATACTTATTGGAGAGGGCGAGGAGCAACATCGCCAGGTTGTGGAGGCTCCCCTCGGTCGCGTCCCTGGTGAGCTTGAATTCGAGCATCGCCACCTCGCGGGCGAACCAGCGGCAGAGAGTGAGCATCGCCAGTGGGTAGCGCTGGAGGAATTCCAGAAGCGGCTCAGCGCGGATGAAGACCAATTCCGAGTCGAGGAGGGCCCGGGCGAACTGGATATTCGTCTCCTGATCCTTCATGAAGAGGGCCTCCAGGCCGAAGAACTCGCGCGGGGCGAGGAACCGGAGGATCCGGCGCTTCCTGGAGGAGGAGTATTTCCCGATCAGGACCAGCCCGCTGTAGATGATATAGACCCCGGAGAAGGGGCTCCCCTCCTGGACGACGAGGTCGCCCTCGTTATACCCGACGAGGAGAGCCTCCTCGCTGAGCTCCGCCAGGGCCTCCTCGGGGAGGCCCTCGAAGATGAAAGAGAAGAAAGGAATAAGCTCGCGCATCATGCTCTTGCTATTTTATGGGCCAAAACCGGGAGGTTCAAGCTGGAGCCTGGAGCAGCCTTTCTCTCCGATCGACCTCAATTTCCCCTCGCTGAGGGAAGATCGGGGTCTCCTCTCGCCGCCCTGGGGGGTAAAACCGGTCGAGGTGATCAGATGATCGAATTGAGGCGAACGCGGGATTGGGAAGAGGCCTTCAAGCTCCTCTACGGCAGGGATTCCCTCCAGGCCTACCGGAGCCGGAGTTGCGTCAAGTGCTACCAGGAGTATGACGCCCTCCTCTACCGCGGGCGCTGCCCCTACTGCGGCCATCGCTCGATCCTCGCCCCCTTCCTGGAGAAGGCGACAGCGGAGGTCGAACAATTCCTGGAGCGGGAGGCCCAAGGTGTCCACTGACACCGAGCTCGGGGAATTGGAGCTGGAAGACCGCCTCTCCCGCCTTTATCAACTCCTCCGCCGAGGGAGGATCCCCCGCCGCGGCCTCCTCCAATACCTGGCAGTCGAGCGCGGGCTGGAGGTCGAGCGGCTCGAGAGCCTCCCCTTGGAGGAGCTCGACCGCCTGATCCGGGAGCTGCGGGACCAGGAGCAGCGGGCCTTGATCCTCGAACGGGTCCTGACCATCGACATGGAGCCGCTCTTCCCTGAGTTGGCACTGCGGTAGCGCCCTCTCCTTCACAAGGGGGGCAGCCCTCGGGCAAGAACGACGAGCGCAAGCATCCATTGGTTTGCCTCCGCCAGCTCCCCGGTCTATGCTTAGGCCATGCTCAAGTCGATCATCGAGCCGATCCGTGACGAGCTCTCGGGCGAGCGGGCCCTGGACTTGGTAGCTACGATCACAAGATACCACCGGATCCAGGCGAGCCCGGGCTTCCGCGCCGCGGCGGAGCTCGCGGCCGCAGAGTTGGAAGAGGCGGGCCTGGGGGTCCAGCTCCTCGCCTTCCCTGCAGACCCGAGGGAGAGATACTGGGCGCTGCCGATGTTCCAGGAATGGGAGGCCGAAGGGGCGAGGCTCTTCTTGATCGAGCCGGAGGAGCGGAAGCTGGCGGACTTCCAGGAATGTCCGCTCGCGCTAATCCAGCGGAGCGGACCGGCGGACTTAGAGGCCGAGCTAGTCCTCCTCGAGGACGGCGAGGAAGCAGAAGAATACGAGGGCCTCGACCTTCAAGGGAAGGCCATCCTCACTAAGGGGGACCTCCAGAGGGTCTACGACCTGGCGGTCGAACGGGGCGGGGCCGTGGGGATCGCCTTCGATGGGCTGCGCGAGCTCCCCATCCGGCAGAGGCTGGACCTCCCCGATGCTAGGCAGTATGCCTCCTTCTGGTGGAGCGGTGACGAACGGAAGTGCTTCGGGTTCGTCCTCACCCCGCGGGAGGGGGAGAGGCTCCGCCGGCTCTTCAAGGAGGGGAAGCGGCTCAAGATAAGGGCACAAGTCGAGAGCCGCTCCTGGGACGGGAAACTGGAGGTCGTCTCTGCCCTCATCCCTGGTGAAGGTCCGGAGGAGGTTTTGATCTTAGCCCACCTCTGTCATCCCAAGCCGAGCGCGAACGATAATGCCTCCGGCGCGGCGGCGCTGCTCGAGGCCGCCCGGGCATTGCAAGCGCTGATCACACAAGGCAAATTGGGCAAGCCTAAGCGAGGGATCCGCTTCCTCCTCGTCCCGGAGATGACCGGGACGATCGCCTACCTCGCCTCCCATGAGGAGGCCATCCCCAGGATGATCGCGGGGCTCAACCTGGACATGGTCGGAGAGGACCAAGATCGATGTGGGAGCAGCCTCTTGATCGACCGGCTCCCCGGGGCCTCTCCGGGGTTCATCGAGCCTTTGGTCCGGAGGGTAAGGGAGGAGTTCACCCACGAGCTGAAGGGCTTCAGCAGCCGCGGTGGCTATGCCCCCTTCCGCTACGCCGATGTCCCCTTCTCCGGCGGGAGCGACCACTATGTCCTCTCCGATCCCACGGTCGGTGTCCCGACGGTGATGCTCATCCAGTGGCCTGACCGGTTCTACCATACCAGCCTAGACACCCCGGACAAGGTGAGCCCGAAGATGCTCCATCTTGTGGGGAGCTTGGCCGCCTCCTCCGCTTACCTTGTCGCCAATGCTGGGGAGGGAGAGGCTCGCTGGCTGGCTGCGGAGGTGGTGGCCCAGGCCAAGGCCGAGCTGCTCAAGCTGATTCAGGAGAGACTGCCGGAGGCCCTGGCGGCGGGAAAGGCCGAAGAAGTCCGGCGGCTTGCCGCGAGGCTGGCTCGGGAGGGGGACTACCTGGCCGACCGGGGGGCGAAGGCCTTGGACTCGATCCTGAAGCTCGTCCCGCGTAAGTCGGAGTTCGATCTCTCCGATGAGCGGCGGGAAATCCTGGAATTCTCCGGCCATGAGCTGGCCCGGGCCAGGGAGTTGATCGCCCGTCAGACCAAGGTCAAGCTCCCCGAAGAGCTAAAGCGCGAGTCCGAACCTTGGGCAGAGCGAGCGGAGGAGCTCATCCCCGTAAGGCGCTATCGCGGCCCGATCGCTCAGCTCCAGCCCTATCTGAGGAGGCTCACTTGGGAAGACCGGGAGGCTTGGCATCGCCTCCGCAAGGACTTCAAGGAGAAGCCCGCGATCCTCCCGACACTCGCGCTCTACTGGGCCGATGGGAGGCGGACCCTGGCCGAGATCATCGATCTGGTGGAGCTCGAGGCCGGCGAGCGTGCAGGGAAGTGGCTGGTCCGGCACTTCGAGCTCCTGGAGAAGATGGGGCTCCTTGAGTTCCGCGAGCCCGCTCACTAGGGCCTAAAGAACTCCTCCAGGATCGGCCCGAGCCGTTGGGGGAAGTTGGTGAAGATCCCGCTCACTAGGCCTCCAGCGGCGAGCTCGCGCAAGCGATCCAGAGCGTCGCAGGTCCAGAGGTTCACGCCGAACCCCAACCGGCGCAGCTCGCGCGCGTCCTCGGCGTTGAAGGCCCAGAGGCTGGGATGATAGGCCTCGGCTTCGAGCCGCTCGAGATACCCGACGGGATCTTGAGGACGGAGAGCGACCAAGGGGGCGATGGCGATCTCGCGGTCCAACCGCTTGACCTCCCTCAAGACCCGCTCATTATAGGAGGAGATGAGCACTCTCTCTGCCATTCCCATCTCCTGAACGATTTCGAGGACCCTTTGTGCAACCACTCGGGGAGCCAAGTGGACCGCGGCCTTCAGCTCGAGGTTGACCCGCCAGCCGCGCTCTTTAGTGAAGCGGAGGGCCTCTTTGAGGGTCGGGACCGGCTCGCCGCGATAGCCCTCCCGCTCCTCGGGTGAGACCGCCCCGGCTCGGATCTGCCCGAAGGGGTCGACCTCGTTGAACCAGGAGCTGGCATCGAGCCGGTCGATCTCCTCGAGCGTGAAGAGGTGGACCCACCAGGGCCCGCGGGTCGGGAATCTTCTATAAACATCGGTCGTCCGCCGGAGGGTAGCGTCGTGCATCAGGATCGGGAGCCCATCTTTAGTGAACCGGACATCGCATTCCCAGAGGTCGGCTCCCAGTTCATGGGCCTTTCGGGCCGCGGCGAGGGTATTCTCCGGGGCAAGGGAGGCGGCCCCGCGATGGGCGATGTTCAGGATCGGCCTGGGGAGGGCCGCCCCGCGCCGGAAGATATTAGCGTTAGCGCCTGAAGACATTCCTCAAGAGGAACAAGAGATTGGCCGGCCGCTCGGCGAGCCGCCGCATGTAGAAGGGATACCAGGCTGTCCCGTAGGAGACATAGATCCGGACGCGGTAGCCTTCATCGGCCAACTCCTCCGCCAGCCGCCTTCTGATCCCGAGGAGCATCTGGAACTCGAACTCCTCCCGGCCCAAGCCCTCCCGGGCCGCCAACTCCTTGGCCTTGGCGATCATCCGCTCGTCATGGGTCGCGATCGCGGCGTAGGCCCCCTTGGCCCGAGCCTCCCGGCTCAGGAGCATCTCCATCAGCTTGATATAGTTGGCGTCAACTTCGCGCTTCTTGGGGAACGCGATCTTCGCCGGCTCCTTATAGGCCCCCTTGCAGAGGCGGACATTCGCTCCCAGCTCGATCAGCCTCGCGAGGTCCCGTTCCGTCCGGCGGAGGTTGGCCTGGAGGACGATCCCCAAATTATCATACTTCTCCCTCAACCTGGAGAAGAGGGCGAGGGTCCGATCAGTATAGGCCGAGCCTTCCATATCGATCCGGACGAAGTTGCCCAACTCCTTGGCCCGGGCCACGATCTGCTCGAGGTTCCCCTGACAGAACTCCAGCCCGAGATCCAGCCCCATCTGAGTCAGCTTGAGAGAGGCGTGGGACTGGAGGCCGAGCGCGGCGATCTTCGGGAGGAGCTCTAGATACTCAGCGGCGGCGGCGCGGGCCTCCTCCGCCCTCGTGACATTCTCTCCAAGGTGGTCGATCGTGGCGAGCAAGCCCCGCTCATTCAGCCCCTGGACGACCTTCAAGGCCTCGTCCATCGTCTCCCCAGCGATGAATCGCCGGGCCGCCCGGCGGGCCAACTTGGAGCGGAGGACGAACCCCTCTAAGCGCTCGTTCCGCGAGAGGTATAAGAGAAGAGATCTCATCAATCCGTCTCACCCACCTTCAGCGTCCCAAATCTTCCCGCGATTTTAGTCCGGTAGAAATCAAAAGTCAACCTGCCCCATTGGGATTAGGGCCGAGCCCTCTCTTGACATATGGGAATTTTTACAGTATACTCGAAAGCCGCGGAGGGGCGTGGTGAAGGATATTGGCAGCCAGATTCGCGAACTGCGCAAGCGGCAGGGCTGGACCCTCCAGCGGCTGGCCGAGCGGAGCGGCCTCTCGGTAAGCTTCCTCTCCCAGGTCGAGCGGGGGCGCTCCTCGCTCTCTATCTCCTCACTCAGCGCCGTAGCCACAGCCCTCGGCGTCCCTCTCTCCACCTTCTTCACCATTGCCCACAATCCCTCGGTCGTCATCCGCTCCCAAAACCATGGGCAGTTCAAGATCGAGGGCTCCGCGATCACCTACAGCGCCTTAAGCGGCCCCCTCCGGAACAAGGCCCTCGAACCACTCCTCGTCGAGGTCCCGCCCCATTATGATGGGACTCCGCCGTTCGCCCATCGGGGCGAGGAGTTCGCCTATGTCCTGGAGGGCTCGATCACCCTCACCATCCAAGGGAGGGACTACCGGCTCGAGCCGGGGGACAGCATCCATTTCGCTTCCGAAGTCCCGCATACCTACAGGAATGAGGGGGCCGAGCCGGCGAAGGTGATCTGGGTCCTGACACCAAGGCTCTTAGAAGGAGGCGAGCTGAGCGATGGCCAAGAGGCTGGCGATCGACATCGGGGGTACATTCACTGATCTTGTCGTGCTCGATGAGGGGACCGGCGAGGTCCTCCTCGAGAAGGACCATACGACCCCGGAGAACTTCGCTCGAGGGGTGATCAAGACCATCGAGAAGAGCGGCCTCGATCCGGGCGAGATCAACCAATTCGTCCATGGGACTACGGTAGTGATCAACGCGATCACCGAGCGGAAGGGGGCCAAGACCGCGCTCATCACCACCAAGGGCTTCCGGGATGTCCTGGAGATCCAGCGGGCCAATCGGCCCGATATGTATAACCTCTTCTACAGGAAGCCGAGGCCCTTCGTCCCCCGGCGCTACCGCTTCGAGGTGACGGAGCGGCTCAACTATAAGGGCGAGGTCCTCCAAGAGCTGGACGAGGAGGAGGTCCGCGAGGCGATCGAGAAGTGCAAGGAGGCGGGGATCGAGTCGATCGCCGTCTGCTTTATCCACTCCTACGCTAACCCGGCCCATGAGCGGCGTGTCAAAGAATTGATCGAAGAGCTTTATCCCGAGGCCCAGGTCACCCTCTCCCACGAGATCATCCAGGAGTGGCGGGAGTATGAGCGGACGAACACCGCGGTCCTCAACGCTTATGTCAAGCCCGCGACCGTCCGCTACCTCCGCTCTCTGGAGGAGGATCTCCAACGGCTGGGGCTGACCTCAGTGAAGTATGCGATGCAGTCGAATGGGGGGACAACTACCTTCGCCCAGGCCCAGGCGGTCCCGATCCATCTCGTCGAGTCCGGTCCGATCGGGGGAGTGATCGGGGCGATCATGATCGGGAGGGCCATCAATGAGGAGAACATCATCGCCTTCGACATGGGGGGGACGACGGCCAAGGTCTCGCTCATCGAGCATGGACGGCTCCAGATCAAGACGGATTATCACATCGAGAAGACGGCCACCTTCGCCGGCTACCCCGTCAAGATCCCGGTCGTGGATATCGTCGAGGTCGGGGCCGGCGGGGGGTCGATCGGCTGGATCGATAAGGGCGGGGCCTTGAATGTCGGGCCCCAGAGCGCCGGGGCTGATCCCGGCCCGGCCTGCTACGGTCGCGGTGGGACCGAGCCGACGGTCACCGATGCCAATCTCCTGGCCGGGCGGCTCAATCCGGACTACTTCCTCGGCGGGGAGGTCAAGCTCGAGGTGAAGAGGGCCGAAGAGGCGATGGAGAAGATCGCCCGCTACTTCGGGATCGAGACGGTCCGGGCGGCCCACGGGATCATCCGCGTGGCCAACGCCAACATGCGCGGGGCACTCGAGCGGGTGAGCATCGAGCGGGGTTACGATCCTCGTGACTTCACGATGATCGCCTACGGCGGGGCCGGGGGGCTCCATGCCCCCTTGCTCGCGCGAGAATTGAACCTGAAGAAGGTCGTCATCCCTCGCGCCCCGGGGCAATTCTCCGCCTGGGGGATGCTCATGACCGACTTGCGGCACGACTTCATCCGGACCCAGGTGATGCCCTGCAATGAGGCTTCGCTCGAGCGGATGAACCGGATCTTCGCCGAGATGAGCCAGGAGGCGTTGAGGCAGTTCGCCGCGGAGGGCGTCTCCCCGGAGGCGATCGTCCTAGAGAGGTTGATGGACATGCGCTATCGCGGGCAGGAGCATACGGTCCGGACCCCGGTGAATGTCGAGCGCCTCTCGGCCACGGACCTGGCCGTCGTCCAAGAGCGGTTCCATACCCTCCACGATCAGGCCTACAGCTTCCGGCTCGCTGACCCGATCGAGGTGGTCAACTTCCATCTCGTCGCCTGGGGGAGGGTAGAGAAGCCGGAATTGAAGCGACTCTCGACTGATGGGCGCGAGCTAGCCCGGGCCTTTAAGGGCGAGCGGGAGGTGGACTTCGATGAGCAAGGGGCCCTCAAGAGCAAGATCTACGAGCGGGACCTCCTCCCCGTTGGGGCGGAGATCGCCGGCCCGGCGGTGATCGAGGAGCCGGCCTGCACGACGATCGTCTATCCCGGGCAGGGGCTCCGCGTCGATGAATACGGGAACTTAGTCATCACGGAGGTGGAATGATGGCGATCACCAAGGTCGATCCCTTCACTGTTGAAGTCATCAAGCGGGCCCTCATCTCCGCGGCGGAGCAGATGTTCGTGGCCTTAGGGCGGACAAGCAAGAGCTCCGTCATCTACGAGGTCCTGGACTATGGCTGCGCCATCACTGACGAGCGGGGGAGGATGATCGCCCAGGCCAATGGTGTCCCCGGCTTCATTGGGGTCCTCACCGACGCTGTGACGGAGACGCTCAGGAAGTTCGGGAAGGAGGGGCTATACGAGGGGGACACCATCATCATTAATGACCCTTACATGGGCGGTGCGACCCATCAGAACGATGTAGTGTTAGTGATGCCGATCTTCTACCGCGGCCAGTTGATCATGTTCACCGCGAGCAAGGCCCACTGGAACGATGTCGGGGGGAAAGACCCCGGGAGTTGGTCAGCCGATGCTACGGAGATCTATCAGGAGGGGATCCAGTTCCCCGCGGTCAAGCTCTACGAGCGGGGCCAAGAGGTCCGGGACATCGTGGAGATCCTCGAGCGGAATGTCCGGACCCCGGAGATGACCCTGGGGGACATGCGGGCCCAGGCGGCCTCGATGAAAGTGGCCGCACGGCGGGTCCAGGAGGTCTGCGATAAATACGGCCTCGAGACGGTCCTCCAAGCGGTTGAGGCCTGCATGGAGCAGGGGCGGCAGGAGGCCCTCGCGGAGCTAAGGGCCCTCCCGAAGGGGGAATTCACCGCTGAGGAATACATCGACGACGATGGCCTCGGCGGCGATCCGGTCCTGGTAAAGGTCAAGGTCACGATCACCGACGAGGAGTTCATCATCGACTTTACCGGCTCGAGCAAGACCTGTCCCGGGCCGATCAATAGCCCCCGCTCCGCGACTTATAGCGCTTGCAAGACCGCTTATAAGGCGGTCGTCGGCCCACATGCCCACCCCAATGACGGCTTCTTCTCCCCACTGAAGGTGATCATCCCCGAGGACACGATCTTCAATCCTAAGCGGCCGGCCCCAGTGAGCACCTACTGGGAGTCGATGAGCTACGCCACCGACCTCGTCTGGAAGGCCCTCGCGGAGGCCGTCCCCGACAGGATCACTGCCGGCCACTTCCTGAGCGTCTGCGCCACGAATGTGAGCGGGATCTCCGATGAGACTGGAGAGCAGTTCATCTTCGCTGAGCCGAACGCCGGAGGCTGGGGCGCAGGCGAGGGGAAGGACGGGGAGAACGGCCTGGTCTGCAGCGGCGATGGCGATACCTATGTCCTCTCGATCGAGGTCGCTGAGACCCGTTACCCGATCATCGTGGACCAGTTCGCCCTGAACACCTCTGGGGCCGGCCACGGGAAGTATCGCGGCGGGTTCGGGCTGGTCAAGGACTACCGCGCGGCCAACTCCAAGATCCTCGTGACCGGGAGCTTCGGGCGATCCAAGTTCCCCGCCTGGGGGATCAACGGCGGGATGGATGGGACCCCGAACTACATGGTCCTCATCCCCAAGGGCGGGCGGCCGAAGCGGTTCAGTCGGATCTCCGTCCGCCCCCTCAAGCGAGATGATGTCGTCCGATTCATCAGTGGGAGCGGCGGGGGCTATGGCAACCCCAAGGAGCGGGACCCTGAGCTGGTCCTCAACGATGTCCTCGATGGATACATCACTCTAAAAGAGGCGCGGGAGATCTACGGTGTGGCGATCGACCCGAAGAAGATGACGATCAAGGAGGCCGAGACCCGCCGCCTCCGCGGAGGTTAGGATGCGCGCGATCAAGCTGGAGAATAGCCTCTGGGCCGGCTCCGTAGGGAAGGCCATCACGCTCGTCTCTGCTGAAGATTGCCGTGAGCTTATGGCCGGGATCTGCACCTTCAAGCCCGGCCAGCGCCTCCCCGAGGAGGGATTCACCTCTCACGAGGGGGCGGAGCTCTCGCTGATGCTCTCCGGGGAACTGATCCTCGGGACTGAAGAGGGTGAACGGGTCGTCAAGAGCGGCGAGCTGATCCTGCTCGAGCCCGGCACTCGCCACTATAGCGAGAACCGGAGCCGGGCCGAGGCGCGAGTGATCTGGGTGATCGCCCCGGCGGTGACGCTGTGAAAGAAAGCAGGGGCGAGCCCTACGGAAGGGGGGTGAGATATGGTGAGATGAGGTAAGGGAAGAAGGAGGCTGATAAAAACTGAAAGGAGGGGATTTTGAAGATGAAGTGGAGCAGAGTTCTGCTGATCGTGATGCTGGCCTTGGGGTTAGCGCTCGGGCTGGCCTCGCTCGGGACCGGTGAGGCGAAGCGCGCTCTGCGGGTCTCCTTCGCCCCGCCGCTGTATACCGATCCGGCGGTCGGGTCGGACTTCGTCGCTTCGACCACCTTCGCCAATGTCTACGATAGCTTGGTCTATCCCACCCCGGCCGGAGATGTGGTCCCCGCGGTCGCCGAGCGGTGGACTGTCTCGCCGGACGGGCTGACCTGGACCTTCTACCTGCGGCAGGGGATCAAGTTCCATGATGGGAAAGAACTGACCGCTGAGGATGTGGCCTTCAGCCTCGAGCGGTTGACCACGATCGGGGAGGGCTATGCCTACCTCTTCCAGGGGATCACCCCGCAAGTCGTCGGCCCCTACACGATCAACATGGTCCTCTCCAAGCCATTCGGGCCGTTCCTGATCAACCTGACAAGGCTCTACATCCTGAACAAGGATTGTGTGATGGCCAACATCAAGACCCCCGGGCCTTACGGGGCGTTCGGGGACTACGGGAAGGCCTACCTCCTGACCGCCGACTGCGGCTCCGGGCCCTACAAGATCAAGGAAGTCCGGGCCGAGGAGTATGCCCTGATGGAGCGGTTCGAGGGCTACTGGGCCCAGACGCTCCCCAATGTCGACGAGCTGCTCAAGGTCAAGCCGAAGGCGGCCGATGAGCTGAAGTTCTACCTCACGACCGAGCCGGTGACCATCAGGACCCTGATGGCCCGCCAGGAGTTGGAGATCTCCGACCAGTGGCAGTCACTGGAGGCGTTCCAGGCCCTCGATGCCATGGAGGGGGTCGATGTGGCCGGCTTCCTGACCGGGACGAGCTTCTACCTCATGGTCCACACCAGGAAGGCCCCGACTGACGACCTCCACTTCCGGAAGGCGCTGGCCTGGGCCTTCGACTACGAGACGGTCGTGAAGCAGATCTTCCCCGGCTCGCCCCAGATGATCGGCCCGGTCGCCGCAACCCTCCCAGGCCATAAGGATGTCTTCCAATACCATCGGGATCTGGCGAAGGCCCGGGAGGAGCTCCAGCAGTCCAAATACTTCGGCCAGCTCGACCAGTATCCGGTCGAATACCACTGGATCGCTGAGGTCCCCGACGAGGAGAAGGTGGCCCTCCTCTTCCTCGCGAACATGGAAGAGATCGGGATCAAAGTGAAGGTCGTCAAGGTCCCCTGGCTCTCCGTCGTCGAGGAGATGGCCAGCATGGAGGCGAGCCCGAACATCGTCAGCGTCTTCGTCGCCCCGCACTACCCCGAGGCCGGGTCGATCCTCAAGTCCCGCTACCATTCGGAGTCGGCCAAGACCTGGGAGCAGAACGAATGGCTCCTCGATCCCGAACTCGATGCGATGATCGACGACGCGATCGCCACGATCGATCGGGAGGAGCGATTCGCCAAGTATGGGGCGATCCAGGAGCGGATCATGGAGCTCTGCCCCTCGCTCTTCCTCTTCGATCACCTCGAGCGGCATGCCTACCAGACTTATATCGACTGGCCGGCGGCCAAGGGGATCGTCAACCCCGTGATGGGCTACGACTTCGATGCTCGGCAGATCCAGATCCTCAAGTAGGGCAGAAAGAGGCTAGGGGAGAGGGGAGCTCCCCCCTCTCCCCTAGCTGGAGCAGGCGATGAGACTCCTGATCTTCCTCGCGCGGCGGCTGGGCTACTCGATCTTCGTCCTGTTGGGCCTCTCGATCCTGGTCTTCCTCATCGCTCGGGTGATGCCGGGGGATCCGGCGCGGATGGCCATGGGCCCCAGGGCCCCGGAGTGGGTGGTCGAGCGGTTCCGGGCGGAGATGCACCTGGATAAGCCCCTCTATGTCCAGTATTACTACTGGCTCCGGGACGCCCTCCGGGGGAAGTTCGGGCTCTCCATCTTCACCCGGAGGGATGTGAGCCGGGATATCGGGGAGTTCTTCCCCGCCACGATGGAGCTAGCCCTCTTTTCCGGGATCATCATGGGCCTCTTCGGCATAGTCTTGGGGGTGATCTCGGCCCGCTATGCGAATAGCTGGGTCGATAACTCCGTAAGAGTGCTCACTTACATGGGGGTCGTGACCCCCTCATTCGTCTTTGCTATCCTCTTCTTGCTCCTCTTCGGCTATGTCTTGAACCTCCTCCCGACCACAGGCCGGCTCAGCCCCGGCATCCCGCCCCCACCGCCCCGGACCGGGCTGGTGACGGTCGACAGCCTCCTTGCCGGGAACTTCACCGCCTTCCTCGATGCCCTGAAGCACTTGCTCATGCCGGGGGTCGCACTGGCCCTGGGCGGCCTCTCCCAAGAGGCGAGGATCACCCGCGCGAGCATCACTGAGAACCTCCAACGGGACTTCATCGCTCTGGAGAGATCACAGGCCATCCCCGAGAGGGTGATCATGTCCAAGTATCTCTTGAAGCTCTCGCTCATCCCGACCGTCTCGATCTTGGGGCTGGACTTCGCCTCTCTCCTGGGGAATGCCTTCCTCGTGGAGATGATCTTCAACTGGCCGGGGATGTCCCGCTACGGGATCCACGCGATGCTCACCAAGGACCTCAATGCCATCGTGGCCGTGATCATGATCTTCGGGGTCATCTTTATCATCGTGAATATCATCGTCGACCTGGTCGTCTCCTGGCTCGATCCGCGGATCAGGCTCGGGGCAGAGAGGGCGAAATAAGCGAGATGGAACTAGCTCGGAGTGCGGCCCTGTCGCGCCGGTGGGAGAAGGCTAAGCGCCTCTGGTATAAGTTCTCACGGAATCCTCTCTCGATCCTCGGGCTCGTGACCGTCCTCTTGATCGGGTTCGTCGCCGCCTTCGCCCCATTCATCTCTCCCTATCCCAAGCACGCGGGGGGGTATGTCAACTTCTCCGAAGCGAGCAAGCCCCCGAGCTTGAAGCACCTCCTCGGGACCGATGTCTTCGGGAGGGATGTCCTCAGCCGGATCTTCTTCGGCTACAGGTTCTCCCTCATGATGGGCGTGGTCGTCCTCGCCCTCGTCGTCCCTCCGGGGGTCACGCTCGGCCTTTTGGCCGGCTACTTGAAGGGGACTTGGGCGGATACCCTCATCATGCGCATTACCGATATCTTCGTCGCGGTCCCGCCACTAGTCCTAGCCCTCGCGGTCTGCTCCGTCCTCACTCCGAGCGTCTTCAACGCGATGATGGCCGTCTCGCTGATGTGGTGGCCCTGGTATTGCCGGATGGTCTATGGGATCGCCTCCTCTCTCCGGAATGAGTTCTTCGTCCAGGCCGCCGAGGTGACCGGGGCCTCGCGCTGGCATATCCTCTTCCGGGAGATCCTCCCGAACTGCTATGCCCCGATCTTCACCAAGATGAGCCTCGATATGGGCTGGGTCATCCTCATCGGCTCGGCCTTGAGCTTCGTCGGGCTCGGGGCTCAGCCCCCGACACCAGACCTGGGGACGATGCTCGCCGACGGGGCGAAATACATGCCCGACCAGTGGTGGATCGCCGTCTTCCCCGCGCTGGCGATCATGATCGTCGTCTTGGGGTTCAACCTCCTCGGGGACGGGATCAGGGATATGCTCGAGGTGGAGGAAGTCTAGGATGGCCGGCGAGCTACTGGCGATCCGGGACCTGCACATCGGGTTCGAGGTCTACGGCGGGACCCTGAAGGTCCTCAATGGGGTCGACCTGACGGTGCGCGAGGGAGAGAAGGTCGGGCTCGTCGGCGAGACCGGCTGCGGGAAGACGACCACGGCTAAGTCGACCCTGCGGATCCTCCCTTCACCCCCGGCAAGGATCTCGAAAGGTGAGATCCTCTTCCGCGGGGAGGACATCCTCAAGATGGGCCCGAAGGAGGTCCGCCGAGTCCAGGGCCAAGGGATCTCGATGATCTTCCAGGACCCTACAGCCGCGCTCAATCCGGTCTTCACCATCGGTGAGCAACTGATGGACGCGATCCGCTACTCTAATTCTCAGGGTGCCCTCTCGAAGAGGGAGATCCGAGCCCGGGCGATCCAGGCCCTCAAAGATGTCGCCCTTCCCGATCCGGAGCGGATCTTAGAGTGCTACCCCATCCAGTTGAGTGGGGGGATGCGGCAGCGGATCTGCATCGCTATGGCCATCGCCACGGAGTCAGAGCTCCTGATCGCCGATGAGCCGACGACCTCGCTCGATGTGACCATTCAGGCCCAGGTCCTCCGCTTGCTGGGGAACCTGGTCCAGGAGAAGGAGGCCTCGACGATCTTGATCACCCACTCCTTGGGGGTCGTGCGGGAGTGGACCGATCGGGTCTATGTGATGTATGCCGGAGGGATGGTCGAGGCCGCAAAGACGAAGGAGATCTTCGCCAACCCCCTCCACCCTTATACCAGACTCCTGATGAAGGCCGTCCCCAAGCTGACCGGGGAGGGGATCGCCGAGGGGATCCCCGGGAGGATCCCCGATTATCTGAATCCTCCACCGGGGTGTCGCTTCCATCCCCGCTGCCCCCACGCGATACCCATCTGTAGCCAGGAGCAGCCACCATTCTTCTCCAGGGGCGACGACCATCAGGTCGCCTGCTACCTATACGAGGGGTGACCACATTGGCAGAAGAGATATTGAAGGTCAACGACCTGAAGAAATACTTCCGCACCAGTCGGGGGACGGTCCGGGCCGTCGATGGCGTGAGTTTCACCATCAAAGAGGGCGAGACTCTTGGACTGGTGGGGGAGTCCGGCTCGGGGAAGAGCACCGTGGCCTATGTGATCATGGGGATTTACCCCCCGACCTCGGGGCAGATCCTCTTCCGCGGTCAGGATATCAGCAAGGAGGCCAGGAAGAGGCCTAAACCCCTGAAGAAGGAGATCCAAATAGTCTTCCAGGACCCAGGCTCCTCGCTCAATCCCCGACGGACGATCAAGCAGATCATTGAGCTCCCCTTGAAGGTCCACGGCCTCTCGCGGAATATGGCCCGGACCGAGCAGGTCGCAAGGCTCCTCGAGATGGTCGAGCTACCCATCGATTATCTCTATAAATATCCCCAGGCGATCGGTGGGGGGGAGAAGCAGATGGTCGCCATTGCTCGGGCCCTAGCCACGAGCCCATCCTTTGTCGTCCTCGATGAGCCGACCTCGGCATTGGATGTCTCGGTCCAAGCCAAGATCATCAAGCTCCTGATGCGGCTCCAGCAGGAGCTGAATTTGACCTACCTCTTCATCACCCACGACCTGAGCCTGATGCGGAACATGGCCTCAAGGGTAGCGATCATGTATCTGGGGAAGATCTGCGAGGTCGCCCCGACGGTGGAGTTCTTCCAGAATCCTCTCCATCCCTACACGAAGATGCTCCTCTCCTCGATCCCGGTCGTCTCGGAAGAGGAGGAGGCCCTCAAGCCGCAGCGGATCATCTCGACTGGCGAGATCCCCAGCCCGGTGAATGTCCCGCCGGGGTGCAGCTTCCACCTCCGCTGCCCGATGAAGCTGGAGATCTGCTCGAAGGTCGATCCTAAGCCCACGGAGGTCGCGGAGGGCCACCCCGTCCGCTGCCACCTCTACCCGGCTCAGAGCGAGGCCCGATGAAGAGAGTCTTGTGGCTCAACCCCCTGGGGACCGACCTCTTCGACCGCCCGATCCGGGAGTTCCTCGAGACGGCCAAGGCCCCGGAGACGGAGATCGAGGTCCGCTCGCTCGGAAGGGGCCCGCTCCACCTCGAATATCACTACTACGAGGCATTGGTCCTGGCTGACACCCTCCACGAGATCAAGCGGGCCGAAAGGGCGGGCTTCGACGGGGCGATCATCGGCTGCTTCTACGACCCGGGGTTGAGGGAGGCCCGTGAGATCACCGAGCGGCTGGTCGTGACCGCTCCAGCAGAGGCGGCGCTACACATCGCCGCGACCTTAGGCCATAGCTTCTCCATCATCGTCGGACGGAGGAAGTGGATCCCTAAGATGCGAGAGAATCTCCTTCACTACGGCTTCCAAGACCGGCTAGCCTCCTTCAAGTCCGTCGAGCTAGGTGTCCACGATTTCCAGAGGGCTAGGGAGGAGACAGCCCGGCGGCTCCGGGCCGCGGCCGAGGAGGCGATCGAGCAAGACGGGGCTGAGGTGATCATCCTGGGATGCACGATGGAATTCGGCTTCTACAAGCAGCTCCAGGAGGAGCTAGGCGTCCCGGTCATCGATGCCGTCCTCGCCCCGCTCAAGTATCTCGAGTTCCTCATCGAGCTGAAGAGGAGGCTCGGGTGGGGCCCGAGCAAGGCCTACGGCTACGAAAGCCCGCCGAAGGACCAAATCGTTGCCTGGAAGATCGAGGAGCAGTATGGGCTCGAGGGGGTTTGGGAATAAAGGTCTGATCAGATTAGCACCTTTATCGCTCCTGGGATGAGCTCGAAGTTGGCAGGGGTCTCACCGAGCAACTCCCCGTCGGCCTGGAGGAGCATCCCCTCCCCAGCTCGGGCCTCAGTCCAAATCTTTATCTCTTTCGCCCGATAGAGCTTGACCTTGGGATGAGCGAGGTGGGTCCCGCGGTAGACCCGGCTGAGGTTTGAGAGGATCTCCCACTTGGCGAAATCGCCGATGACGATGACATCGAAGAGGCCGTCGTCCGGCTCGGCCTGAGGGGCGATCTCCATCCCTCCACCGAAATACCGCCCATTGCAGACGACGATGCTGAAAGCCCTCTGGCGGAGCTCCTCCCCTTCGAGGGCGATCCGGGCCTCTCTATTCTTGTAGGTTGCCAGAGTGAGGAGCAGGCCGCTCAAGTAGCGGACGGTCGGATTGCTCAGTCCCCGAAGCCTCGGAGTGACCCGCCGCACCACCTCCCCGTCGAACCCCAGCCCGGCGATGTTGACGAAGTAGCGCTGGCCTTCGTGGCCATGATAGGTGTAGGTGACCCTTCCGAGGTCGAGTGGGACCGCCTTCCCGCTCAGGAGCTTCCGGCAGGCTGAGGCGTAGTCGAACGGTATCCCTAAGGTCCGGGCGAGATCGTTCCCCTTCTCCCCGGGGATGATCCCCAAGACCACCTCAGGATCAATGGCCTCCTTCCCCTCGGCCATCAGCCCGTTGATCACCTCGTTCACCGTCCCATCTCCGCCGAGGGCCACGACCGTCTTGTAGCCGCCATTCAGGGCCTGACGGGCCAGCTCAGTGGCGTGGCCCTTCCTCTCGCTCAGGCTGGCCTCGAATTCGAGCCCCTCGGCCCTCAAGATCCGGCGGATGCGGGGCCAGTGCTTCCCGATCGTCCCCCCACCGGCTATGGGATTGACGATAAGCTTCACTTCTTCCATGATTCCCCCCGACCGATCAAGGAGCCCCCTTGCTATACTCCTCTACCGCTTTCGGGTCAACTTCGACCCCTAGCCCCGGCCCCCGGGGGACCCGGAGGTAGCCCTCCTCGACCATGATCGGCTCCTTGAGGAAGAAGTCCC
>JBBIJD010000001.1:0-16975 GCA_037446135.1 Candidatus Fraserbacteria bacterium | reverse complement strand
GGGACCCGGAGGTAGCCCTCCTCGACCATGATCGGCTCCTTGAGGAAGAAGTCCCGGGCCTTAGGGGTCCAGCCCGGCGGCTCGAAGGGCCATTCCGCCCAAGTGCAGTTTGAGGCCGCGCCCATGACCTGGAGGTTGATCGCTAGCCCTAAGCCGTTGGTCCAGGTGTGGGGTGCAAACCCGAGGTTGTGGGCCTCGGCCAGGGCCGCGATCTTCTTGGCCATGAGGATCCCCCCGGAGAGGGTGGCATCGGGCTGAAGGATGTCCAGGCATCCCTGGCGGATCAGCTCGCGGAACTCATGGAGGTCTTGGTTCATCTCCCCTCCGGCCAAAGGTATGTTCACCTTCCGCCGGAGGAGACGATAGCCTTGGTAATCGTTCTTATCCAAAGGCTCCTCGAGCCAGAGGGCCCCGAGCTCCTCAAGCTCACGGGCCACGCGGACGGCAGTGGCTAGGTCCCAGCGAGGGGCCTTTCCCATCCCCGCCACCCGCCAGCCCATATTGGCATCGACCATAATTTCCATCTCCGGGAAGTTCGCCCGGACGGCCCGGGCCACCTCGAGGTCCTCCCGCCAGTCAAATGAGTGGAACCGGAGCTTGATGGCTCCGATCCCGAGCTTCTTGACCTCTTCGACATACTCCAGCCTTTCCTCCGGGCCCCGGAGCTCGCCGGTGCTGGCATAAGCCTTTATGCGATCCTGGAAGCCTCCGAGGAGCCGATAGACCGGCAGCCCGGCGGCCTTCCCGATGATGTCCCAAAGGGCCGGCTCGACATACCAGATCCGCTGGCCTAAGAAGGTGGCCGAGCGGAGGATTCGGACGATCTCCTCGACATTGAAGGGGTCCCGCCCGATGAGGAAGGGGGTCAAGAGTTCCCCCAGATGGGCTGCCTCCGTCCCGAAGGCCGGCCCGGCGGAGTAGCCGGTGAGCCCCGCGTCGGTCTCGAGGATCACCAAGTTCACCCGGTTGAAGGTCTGGGGGTAGCCCGGGAGCCAGGTAGGATAGAATGGCTCCTCCAGCTCGTATTCCAGGAGCCGGATCTCGACGGTGGCGATCCTCACGGTCAAGGCTGAAGGCCCTTCTCCGCCAGGTATTCCTTGTAGACTTTGACGGCGCTGGGCATGGTCCTCGTCAGTTGCATGATCCCGCTCACCTTCCCTTTGGGCTTGATCTTGCCCATAGTGAAGGCGAGCATCGCGTTCTCCTGGCCGCTGTAAAGCCTGTGGAAGAGGTCAGCCGTGAGGGTGAGGGAGGCCCCCTCCTCCCCGGGCTGCTCCTCGCGGACCACGACATCCCCACCGCGGGTATCGACCCAGAAGTCGAGGTCCGGCTGCTTGATGTGGATCCCGATGACCATGTTCAAGGCCGACCAGCCCTTGTAGACCTCCTCGACACCCTTCAGTCGCTCCACGAAGCCCAGGACGAAGGCCTTCGCCTCCTGTGGGTCCTTATATGGGAAGCCCATGTTCTACACCTCCTTTTTCATAGCATCTTGTAGATCAGCTTTGCTAACTCCTCGGCCGTCACCTCTCGGGGATTGAAGAGGATCGAGCCGTCGACGAGGGCCAGCTCGGCGATCTTCGGAACATCATCCTCGCTGATCCCCAGCTCCCTCAGGCCGGAGGGGAGCCCGATCTCCCGATTCAGCTCCTTTATCCGCGTGATCCCTCCCTCCGCGCTCCTCTCGCCGAGCAGCTCCGCGATCCTCGCATATTTCTCCCTCCTCGCCTCTAGGTTGTATTCCATCGCGACCGGTAGGGCCAGTGCGCAGCAGAGGCCATGAGGGAGGTCAAAGAGCCCGCCGAGGACATGGGCGATCGCATGGGCCAAAGCGACCCAGCCGTTGTTGAAGGCCATCCCGGCGAGGAGGCTGGCGAAGGCCATCTTTGTCCTAGCCTCCATGTCCGTGCCATCTTTGACCGCCCGTGGCAAGAACTCATGGATCAGCTCGATCGCCCGGAAGGCCAAAAGGTCCGCTAACGGCTGGGCGGCGATCGAGGTAGAGGCCTCGATCGCATGGGTTAGCGCGTCCATCCCCGTGGCCGCCGTCAGCTTGGGCGGGAGGCTCCGCGTCAGCTCGGGGTCCACGATCGCCAGGTCCGGGGCGAGGTAGCGGCTGACGATCGGGACCTTCTGCTTCCTTTCGGGGACGGTGATCTGGGCGATGAAGGTCACCTCGCTCCCCGTCCCGGCAGTGGTGGGGATCGCGATCAGCGGCCCGCATGGGCCGGGGACGGTCTCGTTCCCCTCCCAGTCCAGGACCCTCCCGCCGTGAGTCTTGAGGAGATTTAGGGCCTTGGCGGTATCGAGCGAGCTCCCCCCGCCGAGACCGATCACCGCTTCTTTCCCCTCTGCCAGTGGGAGGGCTGCCTCGATCGACCCGACCGTAGGATTCGGCACCACCTTGTCATAGACCTCGTATCCGATCTTGTAGGCCCGGAGCTGGTCCTCGACCCTCGCGAGGAGCCCGGCCCCACGGACCCCAGGGTCGGTGACGATGAGGGCCGACCTCAGGCCGTGCTCGTCCAGCTCCGGCCCGAGGTTCTCCACCGCTCCTAGGCCGAAGAGGATCTTCGTCGGGAGATGAAAGGTAAAGAGGCCTCCTTCCATGGGTGCTTAGATGAACCAGTCGAAGTATTCCCGGCCCAGGTCCACCTGGATGTCCTTGATTTCGGTATAGAGCTCAAGCAGCGAGTGGAGGCCCAGCTCCCTCCCGAAGCCGCTCCTCTTGAAGCCCCCGAAGGGCGCCCCCGGAGGGAAGATGTTGTAGCAATTGATCCAGATCTTGCCCGCCCGGACGCGGTGGGCCACGCGGTGGGCCCTGGCCAAGTCCTGGGTCCAGATCCCTGCGGCCAGGCCATACTCTGTATCGTTGGCTAAGGCGACGGCCTCCTCTTCGTCCGCGAACTCGATCACGGAGAGGACCGGGCCGAAGATCTCCTCCCTGGCGATCGTCTGGTCGTTCTTCACGCCGTCGAAGATCGTCGGCTCGAAGTAGTAGCCCCTCTCGAACTCCGCACCTTGAGGCCGCTTCCCACCGAGGAGGAGCTCGGCCCCCTCATCCAAGGCCTTCGCCACATAGCGTTCGACCTTCTCGAGCTGGGCCCTCGAGGCGAGCGGGCCGAACTCGGTCCCCGGATCGAGGGGGTCCCCGATCCTGATCTGGGAGGCCCGCTCGACCAGGGCTTTGACGAACTCCTCGTGGATGGCCTTCTCGACCAGGAGCCGCGAGCCGGCGGTGCACATCTGCCCTTGGGCGAAGAAGATCGAGAGCAAAGTGAAGGCAATGGCCTTCTCGAAGTCGCAGTCCGCGAAGACGATGTTGGGGGACTTGCCCCCCAGCTCGAGCGAGACCCTCGTGATGTTCCGTGCCGCGGCCTCCATGATCTTCGTCCCGGTGAGGGTCTCCCCGGTGAAGGCGATCTTGTCCACTCCCGGGTGGGCCGCGAGGAGCTGGCCGGTCCGCCCTCCAGGGCCGGTGACCACATTGAAGACCCCGGGGGGAACTCCTGCCTCCTCCATGACCCTGGCCAGCTCCAGGGTCGTCAACGGGGTCAAGGAAGCGGGCTTCATGATGATCGTATTTCCCGCGGCCAGGGCCGGTGCGATCTTGATCGCCCCGAGCCAGAGGGGGAAGTTCCAGGGCGTGATCCCCGCGACCACTCCTACGGGTTCCCGCCGGGTGTAGTTGAGATACTCCCCTGGGACGGGGATCGTCTCCCCGAAGATGGCCCCGGCCACCCCGGCGAAGTAACGGAAGAGGTTGATCGTGGCGGGGAGGTCGTGGGCCAGGGTCTCCTTGAGGCAGCGGCCGGTCTCCATCGATTCCAGCTCAGCCAGCTCCTCTAATCTCTCCTTCAGCCCGGCAGCCACCGCAGAGAGGAGCTCGCCCCGCTCATCGCATGAGCGCCCGCTCCAGTCTGGAAAGGCCCTCCGGGCTGCCTCGACCGCCTGGTCCACCTCCTCAGGCCCGGCGACGGCGCACCGGGCGATTATCTCCTGGTTGGCCGGGTTTTCCACCTCGAACTTAGCTGGGGTAGTCACCCATTCCCCGCCGATGTAGAGCCCATATTCCTTCACACTCATGGCCCTCACTTCACCTCCACCCAGATCGGGTTGGTCATCGCCCGATCGCCGTCATGAGCGAAGACCCGCAGGAGATACCAGCTATCATCTTTCGGGGAATCCTCGAATGAGATCGCCCCTTCCGTCCCCTCCAGGGCGAAGGAGGCGAGGACCTCGCCGTCCTTGAGGAGCTCAGCCCGGGCGAGGGGAGTAACCGAATAGATCCTGGCTTCCAATCGGACCGGCTGGCCCGCCCCTAAGGCTACGGTATCCCCGGGGATATATTCTCCGTTAGCCCGCAGGTCGATCAGCGGTCCATAGGTGACGAAGGCATGGCCGGAGAGGAGCCCCTCGAGCCACTTCTCTACTGTCAGCTCGCCCTCGAGGTGGACATAGGTCCGCGGACGGCCGTATTCCACATCGAGGACATCCCACATGTGGTCATCGGAGGCCCCGACCGCGGTGTATCTCTTCCCCTCGTTCCAGAAGGAGAAGAGCTTCCCTTCCGCCAGCTCATCCTCGGGGGAGAACTCACCGTTCCAGACCTCGACGGCGTCGAACCCGGGGTCCCAGCGCGGATCGGCCATCAGATTGAAGTAGTCGTATGGGCCGGACATAGGGTGGTTGACCTGGACCACCTTTGCCCCCTTCCGACGGGCCTCTTGGAAGATCTGGCCCGGCGGGACCCGCCAGTTGACCAGCATCCCGGGGGCGAGGGAGTAGACATTGAAGTGGCCCATATTGATCACACCCCAATCGGTCGTGACCTCCTCGCTCAGGATGGCCGAGACACCGCGCTTTTGGGCCGTCCGGACGAAGAGGCTGTGCCCCTTGACGGAGTTATGGTCGCTGATGAAGACCAGGTCCAAATCGGCGGCCAACTGGACCCCCACGGCCTGGTCCACCGGGGTACTCCCATCGGGACTCTCCTTGGTATGGGCGTGAGTATCGGCGGAGTAGTAGCCCCAGGAGTTTGGCTCAAAGAGCCGCTCGAGCTGGACCTCCAGCTTGAGGCCCCCGCCCGCCGGGATGGCGACCTCCTTCTCGACGATCTCGCCGGTGAAGTCCCCGCCGTGGTCGATCAAGAGGACATAGTTCCCGGGCTGGAGGCGAAGGCGGGCCAGCCCGACCTCATGGACATCAGTATAGGCCACGGCGACCACCTTCCCGCCTTGGAGAGCCTTGATCTGGGCATCCGTCGGACGGCCCGCCAGGCTCACGGCGATCTCGAGGTTGGGGGCTTGAGCCAGAGCCAGGCCCAGGGCCACGAGCAGCAACAGGCCCAAAGCTAGGACAAGACTGACCTTCATTCTCATCCTTGCTCACCTCCCCTTCCTTTGGAAGCTAGGCTAGTATGCCATGGATTGGACTGACGGGACAAATCTCAAAGCTCAGGCCGGGCTTTGCCTTCGCCGCCGGCCGAGGGACTTGACTCGGCATTCAATTATGATGTAGCATTAACCACAAAGCAAAATCGGAGGAGGTTGCCATGGAGTCGAGAGGTCTGACCTTAGGGGTTGTGGCAGCGGTGCTCCTGGCCCTGGGGGCGGCGCTGGTGCTGGCTCAGCCGGCCCAGGCCAAGTCCGTGACGGAGCTTTTGGCCATTGCCTGCGGTAATGGCGGGCCACCGGAGTTCATCGCCGAGGTCCGGGCCGCGGCCGCCGTCGTCCTGGCCGATCTATTGCCGATCTCGGGGTTCGAGCTGGCCCAGTTGGAGAAGATCGCGACTGGCCCGACGCCGGAGTGCCGCGGAGCGGCGATCCCGGCCCTGGTGGAGGCCTATCTGGCCCTCGATCCCGAGAAGGAAGGATCGGTCGAGGCCCTCCTCGCGAGCGTAAAGAGGGCCCATACTCCCGAGCTGGCCCTGGCCCGGGCGATCGCCGCGGTCGCACGGATCCAGCAGACCCTCCTGGTGGTCGGCCTCCCGCCGGAGCAGGAACTGGTCGGAGCGATCACGACCGTGCTCGGGGGCGGTGAGGCGACCTTGCTCGGGTTCAGCGTCGACGGCTCGAACCCGATCGTCCGGGAGGCGGTCGGGCGGGTGGTGGAGGAGTTCCTCTTCTCCCTGGCTCGGGTGATCTACGGCGAGGCCGTCTGCGGGGTCTTCGCGGACCTGGCGGTCAATGCCCCGACCCATGAGTTCCGAGCCACGGCTGCAAGGGTCTTCGTGACCTCCGGGTGTGTCTCCTACGATGTCGAGACCCTCACGGGGCTCGTGACCGCCGGTGGGAGCGAGGAGCTGAGGGATGCGGCCGTCGGCCCCTTGAGCGAGGCCCTGGCGATGGAGCCGCTCCCCGACCCCGACCTGATGGCCCTCGCCCTTGATCTTTCCACGACCCGCCAGCACCGGCTCGCGGCGGGGCAGGCCCTGGGCCTCCGCTGGATGATGGCCGTCTCGGTCGACCCCAAGACCGGAAACCCCGCGGTCGGGAGCATCGACCTGATCAGGTTCGCCGCCGCGCATACTATCGCCCATCCGGAGCTGGCAGTCGCGGCGGTGGCCCCCCTGGCCGCGTTCTTCATGATGTCCTAAGGCTCGGGATTGCAGGGGGAGCCACAGGACAGGGCGGGACAGGGCCTGGGGCTCCCCCCCTTTCCCCGATCGATCCTGATCCCGGGCCTGACTGGCCAGTGAGTATAATAAGCAGGTGGTAGATTTGGGAGAATACTTCAAGACCGCGGAGCAGATGTATGAATGTTTCGGGGCGCTCTTCAAGCGCGCGAGCGCCGACCCTCAGATCGGGAAGAGGCTGGCCCAGGCGGGGATCATCGTCCGGTTCGAATATACCGACCCAGAAGGGGCGATCACCATCGACCTAAAGAATAAGCCGAAGGAGGAAGGGGCCTATGCCACCATCTACCTCGGGGAGTGCGACCTCAAGCCCGATGTGGTGATGAAGCAGTCCTCCGACTTCTCTCACCGGTTCTGGCACGGGAAGGAGAACGCGATCACCGCGATCGCCACGAGGAAGATCAGCGCCTCCGGGGATGTCGGGAAGGCTCTAGCCCTCCTTCCCGCGATCAGGCCGCTCTTTCGGCTCTATCCCAAGGTCCTGGCCGAGCTAGGCCATCCGGAACTGGTCCTAAAATAAAGAAGATGGAGCGGACGGAGACGAGAGAGGAGCTGATCTACTCTCTCCAGAACAAGGCCACCGACCTCCGGCGGAAGATCATCGAGCTTGCGGTCATCGCCGGTGGGGGCCACCTCGGCGGGGCCCTCTCGGCGATCGACCTCTTGGTAGTGCTCTACTACCACATCTTGAGGATCGATCCCAAGAACCCCCGCTGGGAAGAGCGGGATCGGTTCATCCTCAGCAAGGGCCATGGCGCTTTAGCTCTCTGCCCCGTCCTGGCTGATCGAGGCTTCTTCCCCGAGGAGTTGCTCGCCACCTTCAACCGGCTCGACTCGCCCTTCGGGATGCACCCCGATCGGAATAAGGTCCCCGGAGTCGAGATGTCGACCGGCTCGCTCGGCCACGGCCTGGGGGTGGCGATCGGCGTGGCTCTCTCAGGCCGACTCGATCGGGCGAACTGGCGAGTCTATTGCCTCCTAGGAGATGGGGAGTGCCACGAAGGCTCGGTCTGGGAGGCGGCGATGGCCGCGGCTCATTACAAGCTGGGGAACCTCTGTGCCATCGTCGACCGGAACATGTTCTGCATCGACGGCCCGACGGAGAAGATCATGGCCCTCGAGCCGTTCAAGCGGAAGTGGGAGGCCTTCGGCTGGAACGCCATCGAGGTCGATGGCCACGACTTCTCCCAGCTCATCGATGTGTTCGAGAGCCTCCCGCCGGTCACGAGCCCGGTCCCGACGGTCGTGATCGCTAAAACTATCAAGGGGAAGGGGGTCTCGTTCATGGAGGGCCAAGGGGCCTGGCACTACGGCGGGCTCGACTCGGAGAAGGAGCGCCGAGCTTTGGAAGATATTGAGCGATTGAGGCCGAAGTCGAAGCTGAGGAGCTAACGGGCCATGGCTGAAGGGATCAGCTACACCGTCTATGAGCTTTACAAGGACCTCACTCAAACGGAGGTCTACGGCCAGACGCTAGTGGAGTTGGCCAAGAAGGACGAGCGGATCGTGGCCTTGACGGCCGACCTGGCCCGCTCGACCAAGATCGGGGTCTTCTTCGATGCCTTCCCCGAGCGGGCGTTCAACTTCGGGGTGGCCGAGCAGAATATGATGGCCGCGGCCGCGGGGTTCGCCATCTCCGGGAAGTTGCCCTATGTCTCGACCTTCGCCGTCTTCGCCTCGATGCGGACCGCGGAGTTCGTCCGGACAGATATCGCCTACCCCAACCTACCGGTGAGGATCATCGCCACCCATGCCGGGGTATCATTCGGCCAGGCGGGGACGACCCACCATTGCACCGAGGACCTAGGGATCTTGCGGACGATGGCCAATATGACGATCGTCGTCCCTGCCGACTCGATCGAGACGGCCCAGTTCGTCAAGGCCTCGGTCGACTGGCCCGGGCCGCTCTATTGCCGGATCGGGCGGGGGCTCGAGCCACTGGCCTACCTGGAGGAGGACTACGGCTTCAAGATCGGTAAGTCGGTCCTGATGCGGGATGGTAAGGACCTCACCGTCATCGCCTGCGGCGTCGCCGTCCTCCCGGCCTGCGAGGTCGCGGATGAGCTGACCGGGGAGGGGATCTCGTTGCGGGTCATCAATATGCATACGATCAAGCCGATCGATCGGGAGGCGGTGATCAAGGCGGCCGAGGAGACCAAGGGGATCATCACCGCCGAGGAGCACAACATCATCGGCGGACTGGGGTCGGCCGTGGCCGAGGTCCTGGCCGAGGCAGGGTTGGCCACCAGGTTCAGGAGGCTGGGGATCCCCGATGTCTACTCGGTGATCGGCTATCCCGAGGACCTTTACCACCGATATGGGATCGACTATGAGGGGCTCTTGAGGGCCGTTAAGGAGATGCTGGGAATGGAAACAAAGGGGGAGCAATGAAGATCCTAGCCCTGGGCTGCGGGGCGATGGGGAGAGTCGCGATCCGCGACCTCGTGGAGTATAGTGATTTCGGGGAGATCATCGTGGCCGATTACGACGCCAAGAAGGCCGAGGATTATGTCCGAACCCTGAAGGATCGGCGGCTCCGGGCGGAGTTCGTCGATGTGACCGACCGGGCCGGGCTGGTCAAGTTGATGAAGCAGGCCGACCTCGCCATCTCCACCGTCGGGCCGTTCTACCGCTATGGCCTGGCCGTGGTCGAGGGGGCCATCGAGGCCGGGATCTCCTTGGTCGATATCTGCGATGACTACGATGTCACCCCCAAGGTCCTGGAGTTGCATGAGCGGGCCAAGGCTAAAGGGGTCACGATCATCACCGGGCTGGGGGCTTCCCCCGGAGCGACGAACCTCCTGGCCAAGCTCGGGGCCCAGCGGCTGGATGAGCCGGAGGAGGTCCACATCGGCTTAGTCCAGTCGGCCGCCGACCCCGAGGGCGGCCCGGCCGTGATCTATCATGTCTTCCACTCGATGTTCGGCCAGGTCCCGACCTACTGTGACGGGAGATACACCGAGGTCGCGGCCTTCGTCGACGGCGCAGAGAAGGTGAGCTTCCCCGAGCCGCTGGGGGAGTTCGAGCTCTACCACATCGGCCATCCCGAGCCGCTGACCCTCCCGAGATACTTCTCCAGCCTAAAGCATGTGGACTGCAAGCTCTCACTCAATCCCCCGCTCCTGCGGGAGATGGTGGTGGGCCTGGGAGGGATGGGCTTGATCTCAGATGAGACCTTCGAGGTGAAGGGTGCGAAGCTCTCGCCTATCGACTTCTTTGTCGCCTACCTCTCGAAGCTCTCGGAGGAACCCCTCCTTACCGGGGTCCCTTACGAAGGGGCGGTCCGGGTCGAGGTCCGGGGGAAGAAGGGCGGCAGGCCGGCCAAGGCCATCTATACGGCCCAGGCGAGGATGAATGCAGGGACAGGGGTCCCCCTCTCCGCCGGGGCCCAGCTCTTGGCCGCGGGCAAGATCGAGGAGAAAGGAGGGGTCTTCGCACCCGAGGGGTGCCTCGATCCCCGGCTGTTCATCAAGGAGATGGTCAAGCGGGGGTTTACCGGGCTTGAGACCCTCGAGACCCAGAGCATAAGAGAATTCAAAGATATAGCGAAGGAGGGCTGATCTGAGATGCTCGACCTAGATAGGAAGTTAAACCGACGGACTTTCCTCAAGGGGCTCGGGTTGGGCCTCCTGGCCGCCGGCTTAGATTGGAAGGGGACCATCTTCGCCCAGGCTCAGGAGGAGCTCCCGATCGGCGTGCTCGCTCCACTCGTCCTGGATGTGGGCCAGTCGACGGTACGGGGGGCGGAGCTGGCGGCGAAGGAGATCAACGAGGCCGGTGGGGTCCTAGGGAGGAAGATCAGGCTCGCCGTCCGGGACGACCAGACCTCCCCGCAGGCGGCCAAGCTGGCCTTCGAGGACCTGGTGGTGAATGAGGGCGTGGTGGCCATCGTCGGCGAATTCCTCGATGAGGTGATGATCTCCTTAATGCCCTTGATCGCCCAGTTCAAGATGCCATTCATCGATACAGGCTCATCGATGACCGCGACTAATGAGATGGTGGCTCAAGACTATGAGAACTACAAATACTACTTCCGAGCGATGTTCAACACTGATACCCTAACGAGGGATATGGAGCGGCTCGCCCGGGACCTCCTCCGGGACGAGTTGGGGCTGAAGAAGATCGGCCTCCTCTTAGAGGAGGGGATCTGGGGAAGAGATATGCAGGCCTTCCTTGAGGAGCGGCTCCCGGCTTTAGGGCTCTCGGTCACGACCGTCTTCTTCCCTCTGGAGCAACGAGACTTCGGCCCGATGCTCGCCCAGCTTAAGGATGCCGGGGTCGAGGCGATGCTCGTGGCCTTCGCTTATAACGATGGGATCAACTTCGTCAACCTCTGGTATCTCACGAAGTGCCCGATCCGGGTCTTCGGGATCAATGCCCCAGGCCAGGCCTACGAGTATTGGGCCGATACCAAGGGGAGGGTCGTGAGCCATGTCTACGCCGATGCCGCGACCGAGGCGACCGCGATCACTGAGAAAACCCTCCCATTCTATCAGAGCTATATCCAGACCTATCGCCTCCGCCCGGTCAGGCCGCTCTATACCGCTTATTCCACCTACGATGCTCTCCACATCTTGAGCGAGGCCATCGAGCGGGCCGGAAGGGCTGATGACCCTGATCTCTTGGTCGCTGAGCTGGAGAAGACCGACTATATCGGGACCGTCGGGAGGCTGGTCTTCAACGGCCTCGATTCGCCCTATCCCCACGATATGAAATACGGGGACGAATTTGTGGTCCCCAAGTGGGTCCAGTGGCAGGCCGATGTGGGGGGAAAGGGAAAGCGGGAAGTGGTCTATCCGCCGCAGTATCGGACCTCGCCTTATATCCCACCCCCTTGGCTCCCGCCGCCGGGGTAGATGGGCCAGATCCTGGTCTCCTCGCTCCTGATCAGTGCACTCTATGCGCTGATCTCCATCGGCTTTACCCTGGTCTTCGGCGTCGCCAGGGTCTTTAACCTGGCCCATGGGGCCTTCCTCATGGTCGGGGCCTACGCGGCCTACCTCGTCAATGGGCTCCTCGGCTGGGATATCTACTCCGCCGCGGCGATCGCTGTGGCCTTTACGGCCCTCTTCGCGGCCCTAGTCTACCGGGGCTTCATCCGTTACTTCATCTTCCACCCGATCGTGACCGTGATGGCCACCCTCGCCTTCTCGCTCCTCCTGGAGCAACTCCTCGTCGTCATCCCTCCCATCGGCCCCAGCCCGCGCCACCTCGACCCCTTCCTCGAAGGGGCGGCACCACTCTTCGGGGCCCAGGTCCCCAAAGATCGGCTCCTCGGCTTCCTGGTCTCTTGGCTCTGCTGCCTCGCCCTCTTTCTCTTCATCCGCTGGAGCAAAGCCGGGAAGGCGATCCTCGCCACCGCTCAGGACCGGACCGGCGCGGCTTTGGTGGGGATCGAGCCGGAGAGGGTCTATCTCCTGACCTTTACGGTCTCGGGGGCCCTGGCCGCCATCGCTGGGATCTTCTTCAACTCCTGGACCTCGCTCGTCCCGGGCATCTGGCGCGAGCCGATGATCATCAGCTTCGCCATCGTCATCCTCGGTGGCCTGGGGAGCATCCTCGGGAGCCTCGTGGCCGCTCACTTGGTCGGATTCTTGGAGACCTGGACCATCTATACCCCCGCCTTGGGGCCCTCCTGGGTCGGGCTCCCCTCTTTGATCCTGTTGCTGGTGGTTTTGATGCTCCGGCCTCAGGGCCTCTTCGGCGTTCGAAGAGGAGCGGAGTGAGAGCAAGAGTGGCTGAGATGGGCCATCGCTCGGCCATCACCCTAAAGGTCCTGGCCTGGACCGCTGCGGTCGCCATCTTGGCCTTGCTCCCCTACCTCCCGATCTTCCATCCTCAGCGGGGGGACCCCTGGATCACCGCCTTCATCTTGGCTAATTACCTCGCGGTCTTCGCCATGAGCTGGGACATCCTCTCGGGTTTTACCGGCCAGATCAGCTTCGGCCAGGCCTTCTTCATCGGGGCCGCGAGCTACTCCGGCGGCCTGGCCAATGTGACCTTGGGCTGGCCCATCTCCATCTCGATCCCCTTGGGGGTCCTCGCGGCCATCCTCTTGGGCCTGCTCGTCGGGGTCCCCACCTTGAGACTCCGGGGGGCCTATCTCGCCCTAGTGACCCTCTTCCTGCCGATCCTGGCGGTGAAATTAGTGAGCATCGAGCGGTTCGCTAGGATCACCGGGGGCGGGCTGGGGAAGGCCGGCCTGACCCCACTGGCGGCCGTGGCCTTGCGGGACTTCAATAACGACGGGAAGATCGACCGACTCGATCTCCTCATCCGCTATGCCAAGAACCAGCAGATCGATTATTACTACTCCCTAGGACTGTTGATCTTCGTGGCCGCGCTCCTCCTCTGGCTCGCCCGCTCGAAGGTCGGAAAGATCTTCGAGGCCATCAGAGAAGATGAAGAGGCAGTCGAGGCGGCAGGGATCAACACGGCGAAGTATAAGATCCTCGCCTTCCTCATCAGCGCGGGTGTGGCCGGCCTGGGCGGGGCCTTCTATGCCCACTACTGGCGGAGCCTCGTCCCCTCGGAGATGCTCTCGCTCGACCTCTCCCTCAAGGTGATCATCGCTGCTGTCCTCGGAGGGATGGGGACGATCCTCGGCCCGGTCCTCGGGGCTTACTTCCTCACTATCGGCAAAGAGGCCCTCGGACGGGCGATGCCATTTTCCTTAAGCCTACCCGCGGGTTGGACGACTTTGATCTTCATCGCCCTGCTCTTATTGATCCTGCGATTTGCCCGCCGGGGGCTCATCCATCTAGCCCTCTCCTGGAGGGGCCGAGGGGAAGAGACCGGGACCTGGCCTTAAGGGTCCTAAGGCCCGCCTAGACTAACTCTCGAGGCCCAGGAGTTCCTCTAATCTGGAGCGGTCGAACCCCACCACGATCTCGCCGTCGACCTCGATCACCGGGACACCCATCTGGCCGGACTTTTGGATCATCTCCTCCGCCCGGGCGGCGTCCGCAGCGACATCATACTCCTCGTAGGGGATGCCTCGCTCATCGAGGAACTGCTTGACCCTCATACACCAGGGGCAAGTCGGGGTAGTATAGACCTTCACTTCAGGCATCTTCGCGCCTCCTTCTTCAAGTTAGAGTCAGATAACTCTGGAACAGCCGCGCGATCTCCGCCTCACTCGCCCCGCTCAGGCACTCCCGAGCGTAGCTCTGAAGGATGAAGAGCGCGACCCTCTGGAGGGCGCTCCTGGCCGCGGCGATCTGGGTGAGGACCTCAGCGCAGTCCCGGTCTCGCTCCTCCAGCATCCGCTGGATCCCCCGGATCTGGCCCTCGATCCGCCTCAAGCGCGCCCGCGCGGCCTTCAACTCCTCAGACTGGAGCACCATCACCTTTTGACCCCCTTGAGGACCTCGATGAGGAACTCCCTCTCCGGGAGGGCTCCGATAAAGCCAGTCGCATCATTGACGACGGTGTAAGGGACGGCTGTGATGCCGTATCTATTGGCCAGCTCGGTGAATTCGGTCGCCATCACCATGTCAGCGAGCACATGAGGGCTGACCAGGGCAAACTTGTGGGCCGTCCGGACCGCCCTGGGGCAGTAGGGGCAGGTCGGGGTGACGAAGACCTGGATGTGAAGAGGGCTCGCCAGCTCCCTTAACTCCTGGACCATATCTTGCGGGAGGTCGACCCTCCCCCGTGAGACATCGATTATATCCTCTATCAATGAGCTGAATTCGTATCCCCCGGGCGTCCCAAAGAACCTGATCCCGTAGTCCCGCTCTGGGCTGGACAAGACAAGTGCGGGGGCTTTATCGATCCTGAACCGTCCTACGGCCTGGCGATCTCCGGGGAAGTTGTAACTCCGGACTGCGATCCGTCCGTCTAGGCCCGCTAGCTCCTCAAGGAGTTGAGCCATGGTCGTAGCTGTCTCATCCTCATTCCGGAAGAAGTGGAGGATGACCCCGTTCCCCAACCGGTCCTGGAACTCCCTCAACAAGTATGCGCGCTCCTCAGCTCCGATTAAGTCCAAAGTCGACCTCCTCACTATACCCCCAAGGGGTATACGCTATTATACCGTCGGGACTGGCCATGAGCAAAGGTTGCCTCCGAAGGGCTGGGAGGCGTATACTCTTCCTCTAACAAGGAGGTGAGGCAGGCGATGGGCGAGGAGATCGAGTTGCATCGATTGCCTCAGGACCATCCACGGAGATTCCTCCCCAAGGAGTTGGACCTGGGGAGATGGGAGGTGCTCGAGCCGCTCTTTTCTGAGCTTGAGGAGCGGAGACTCGATTCCCCCGCGACCCTGGAACGGTGGCTTTCGGACTGGTCTGAACTGGAAGCGGCCCTCGACGAGGAAGGGACGATCCGTTACATCCGGATGACCTGCCAGACCGACGATCCGGAGCGGGAGCGGGCCTACCTCCAGTTCATCGAGGAGATCGAGCCCAAGGCCAAGCCGCGCTTCCAGCGCCTCCGGGAGAGGTATGTCCAGAGCCCGGCCCGCGGGGCGCTCGCGGGGACCACGGCCTCCTTTTATTATGTCCTGGACCGGAGCATCGCCAACCGTGTCGCACTCTTCCGCGAGGAGAATGTCCCCTTAGAGAAGGAGGAGGCCAAGCTGGCCCAGCAATACCAGAAGATCGCCGGCGCGATGACCGTCTACTTCCGGGGGAAGGAGAGGACTCTCCAGCAGATGGCCCGTTACCTCGAGGAGCCGGAGAGGCGGATCCGAAGGGCGGCCTGGGAGCTCTCCGAGGAGCGAAGGCTCCAGGACCGGGAGAGGCTCGATGAGATCTACGACGAACTCCTCGCGCTCCGGGAGAGGATCGCCCGGAACGCCGGGTTCGCCAACTACCGAGACTATGCCTTCCGGAACCGTGAGCGGTTCGATTACACCCCGGAGGACTGTCTCCGCTTCCATCAGGCGGTGGAGGAGGAGATCGTCCCACTGATGCGTGAGCTCCAACTCCGCCGCCAGAAGGAGTTGGGCTACAAGCGCCTCCGGCCATGGGACCTTCTGGTGGACCCTTCTGCCCACCCACCACTCCGGCCATTCAAGACCGCTGAGGAGCTCCTCTCGGGCTGTGAGGAGATCTTCTCCCGGGTCGGGGCGGAGCTGGGGCGGGACTTCCGTCAGTTAAGGGAGCTCGGCCTATTGGACCTAGAGAGCCGGAAAGGGAAGGCCCCAGGGGCCTACAGCGCGACCCTGGCGGAGAAGCGGCTCCCATTCATCTTCGCCAATGCCGTCGGAAGGGATGATGATCTCCGGACGATGCTCCATGAGTCCGGCCATGCCTTCCATGCCCTGGCGGCCAGGGAGCAGCCTTTGCATCTCTACCGCGGCTCACCAGCGGAGTTCGCTGAGGTGGCCTCGATGGGGATGGAGCTCTTAGGCGGGGAGCACCTCGAGGTCTTCTACCGAAAGGAAGAGGCTCTCCGCTCAAAGAGGGAGCACCTCGAGCGGATCGTCCGCCTCCTCCCGTGGATCGCCACTATCGACGCCTTCCAGCACTGGATCTATACCCATCCCGGCCATAGCCGTAAAGAGCGGAAGGAGAAGTGGCTCGAGCTCCGTCGCCGCTTCGGTGGAATCGAGGATTGGCAAGGCTACGAAGAGGCCCTGGAGAACCAATGGCAACGCCAGATCCACCTGTTTGAGTACCCCTTTTACTACATCGAATACGGGATCGCCCAACTAGGGGCCCTCGGGATCTGGCGGAGCGCCAAGACTGACCGGGCGGGTGCGGTCCGGGCCTACCGTGAGGCACTGGCCTTGGGGGGCTCGAGGCCCCTCCCGAAATTGTTCGAAGCGGCCGGGCTGAAGTTCGACTTCTCCAGCGGGACCGTGGCCGGAGCGGCAAGGGCCCTCCGGGCAGAGCTGTTCTAGCCGGGAGTGGAAGATGAGGGCGAGAGTCAACTGGAGTGAGGGGCTGCAATTCGTCGGCAGCTCAGAGAGCGGCCATGCCGTGGTCTTGGACGGCGCCCCGGAGGTCGGGGGGAGCGATAGCGCATCGCGGCCGATGGAACTCCTTCTGATCGCCCTCGGGGGCTGCACCGGGATGGATGTCGTCTCGATCCTGAGGAAGATGCGAGTCGAGTGGGCGCGGTTCGAGATCCTCCTCGAGGCCGAGCGGGCCGAGGAGCACCCCAAGGTCTTCACCAAGATCCATCTTACCTACCGGGTCTGGGGGGATGGCATCCCCGAGGAGAAATTGAAGAAGGCGATCGATCTTTCCTTGGAGCGCTACTGCTCCGTCGGGGCGATGCTGGCCAAGGGGGCCGAGATCAGCTATGAGTATCAGATCAATCCCGAGCTGCGGCCTGGCTCCGAGGGTTAGTCCAAGTCAGGCCACACAAGCCACTTCAATCTTGGGACGG